>CAVIFG010000300.1:0-2706 GCA_963641955.1 Escherichia coli | reverse complement strand
ATTTACTACTACACGACGTACAACGACCGCCGCATAACCGCCGTGGATATGCACCGCGAGGATATCGACGGCGCAGCGCTGATATGCTTCCCCATGCTGGATGAAGAGGATATCAGGTTTCAGAATTAACGCAAAAGAGCCTTTCGCAAGGAAGGCTCTTATTCTTATTATGACCCCATCGCCTTTTCGCACATCTCAAAAATACTCCTCGGGGTGGAAAAAGCGCTTCGCGGGTACTGCGTCGGCTGTATCTCCGCGCCCATGTCCTCCAGCGCATTCAGCAGCTCTATAAACGCCAGCGAATCCAGCAGGCCGCTTTCCAGCAGCTCGGTATCGGGGGTTATCGGCTCGTCGTGCTCGCAAAACTCGGAAAGCAGCGAAATGACGGTTTCTATCGTAATTTTGTTCACGGCACTCACCTCTTTGTTTTTCCGTTTTCGTTGAGCGGTATTTCTTCCGCGAGAATTATCTTCCTCGGTATCATATATTCGGGCACAAGCCCTGCAAGCGCCGCGCGTATTTCGGCGGGAGTTATTCCCTCCCCCGCAGTTACCCGCGCGCACAGCACCGTCCTGCCGCGAAGCTCCTCCGCCGTCACCGCCGCCCGACTTACAAGCCCCGTTTTAAGCAGGTTGTTTTCGATATCCTCCGGCTCGACGCGGCAGCCCATTATCTTCACCTGCCTGTCGAGCCTGCCGCCGAAATACAGCATTCCGCCGCGGATACTCCCGCCGTCCCCCGTGAAGAAACAGCGCCCGCCGCCATACTCGCCGAAGCCCCTCGATCCGCCGACATACCGTGCGACGCTCTCCCCCGAAATCACGATCTCGCCGCTTTCGGAGATGTCGACCCTGCCCGCAGTGTGGCTCATATCGCCGATGGGGAGCGCTCCGCCCGTCATTTCCCGCGTTATTTCCGCCGCCGTGACAGCGCAGCAGGTTTCCGACGGGCCGTAGGCGTTGACTATCCGCAGCCGCGGAAAACGCTCAAACAGCTTCTCCGCCGTGGCGGGTTTGAGCACCTCCCCGCAGAAAAACACGACCCGAAGCGACGGCATAAGCTCCTGCGAAAACGCCCTGTCGCAAAGGCACAATTCCGCGAACGACGGCGTCATTACCGCAAGTTCCGCACCGCTTTCGCGCATCCTTGCAAACAGCCACGCGAAGTCCGACATAAGCCCCCGCTCTATAACCGTGAGCCTTGCCCCCGTATAAAGCGAGTAGTAGATATCCGCCACGGAAAGGTCGAAAGAAAACCGCGCGGTATTCAGCACCGAACGCGGCTTAGTTTCCGCTATGGCGGGGATGGCGCAGAACCATTTCAGAAAATTCTCAACATTTCCACGGGAAACTTCTATTCCCTTGGGCTTCCCCGTCGTGCCCGAGGTGTAAATCCTGTATGCGGGCAGCGATTTATTTTCGGCGGGCGGCGTGAAGCAGCTCCCCTGCTCCGCTATGGTGCGGATATCGACTGCCCCCGAACATTTGCCGTCGCAGAGGACAACATCCGCGTCCTTTGTGATGATACTGCGGCGCTCTGCGGGCAGGCTCTCGTCCACGGGGATATAGCACACCTGTGCCATAAGGCAAGCCTTTATCGCCGCGAAAACAAGCGGGGATTTTCCCGCGATAACGGCGGCGGTACGGATGTTATTTTCGCGGAGATAAGCCGCAATTCCCGCGGAATACCGCGCGAGCTGCTCTTTATCAATGCTTCCCGAGCCGCTTATGTATATCATGTCAGCCTCCGCAGGCATGGGGTGATTATCTGCCCCTCGGGGATGAGCGAGTAATCATACATAACCTTTGAATGGTTGTCGAGGATAAGCTCCCGCCGCATAACGCGCCGCTCCCTGTCAAGGGTTATGCGGTACACCTTGCTGACGCGGTAAAAAACGCCGTCCTCCTCAATATAACCCTGATTTTCCTCGGTAATTCTGTATATGTACGGAAATGCCGTCGGTGCGCGCAGCTCGCCGCAGAGTTCGTTTTCGTCCAGCCATACAAGAAGCTGCACGGGACGGTCGGTGGTGTTTTTGAAGCGGTAGTCAACATTTTTATAGAAAACGCTGGTTCCCGTCCCGAAAGGCACCCTCCTGCCCGAATCGGGAAAGAGCGCGTCGGAATGGTGCACAAGCTCGGTAACGGCAAGTGGGCTGTTCAGCACCAGCCAGTGTATCAGATTTGCAAGCTGGCAAAGCCCGCCGCCTATGCCCTTTTCAAGTTTTCCGTTGGAGATGACAAGCCCGTCGAGATATCCACGCTTTGCGGTAGGGTCGCCGACAAGGTGCCAGAAAGAAAAGGTTTCACCGGGGTTTATTACTATGCCGTTTATTTTCTCCCCCGCAAGCCTGAGATTGGTGCACTTGTTCTGCTGAAGCTGCATATCCACGCCCTCAAGCTTGCGCAGCACGGAGGACGTGTGGCTTTTTACAATAACGGGAAACGGGACGGTGTTTATTTCCGAAGCGAAGCGCACATTGCTTTTCATATCCCTAATATCCCGCAGCAGGCACTCCTTTTTCACCGATATTTTATAGCACAGCGGCGAAAGCTCGCAGAAAAGCTTCCTTTTCTTTTTCATGGCGATATCCTCTCCCAATGTAAGCAAAGATAATTATCAAAGGTATCTACATTAATTATACCATTTTTACAGCAATTTTCAACTACATACCGATTACATTTTGATTACAATATGATTACAAAC
>CAVIFG010000299.1:0-2709 GCA_963641955.1 Escherichia coli | reverse complement strand
ACGACGTACCGCAACCGCAAACAGATAAAAGCGCACGGGGCACGATGGAACAAGGAGGCGCAACAGTGGCAGGGCACAACACCCGAGGCCGTGGCAAGTCTGCGCAAATGGTTCGGCGTGACTAAGGACACCGCCGACAACATCAACGAGCAGGAGAAGCACCAGGAAGAGAACACGACCGAGGGCGAAGCCATGCAAGCCGCGCCAGTTGCTGACCTTCTGGGGGCGTTGGTGGATCTCTTCGGGGAATTGTCCGCCGTCGCTCAGGAATGCGCCCAGAAGGCACAGGAAGCGGCAAACAGACACACCGAGGCCGAGCAGCTCCGCGCCGATATGGCAGCGATGCGGGCGAACATCCAGAACATGGGCGAGATGTTACGGCGTATGGCTGATCGCTTGGCCTCCCTGGAGAGGGACACCGACGGAACACAGGGCGACGACACGCAAGTGACGGAGCAGCCCGAAGCAGACACCAAGGGCGACAACAAGGCAGCGTAATAGCCCCACCAGGGCGGGGGAGGTTGGTAAAAATTACCCCTTCCCTCCCCCTTCGGGTTTCGTTTCCTTCGTTATAGCGCATAAAAATAATGACCGATTTTTTAAAAATTCAAATATGGACTATCAAAATTTATTTAACCGTGATTTCTACCCCACGCCCCGCGAGGTGTTTAATCAAATGACAGTCGGGGAAAACCTGACGGATGCCGTAATACTGGAGCCTTCGGCAGGTTCGGGCAATATCGTGCGGTA
This sequence comes from Escherichia coli, assembly GCA_963641955.1. Classification (GTDB taxonomy): domain Bacteria; phylum Bacillota; class Clostridia; order Oscillospirales; family Ruminococcaceae; genus CAG-115. The sequence continues at coordinate 1,959 of CAVIFG010000299.1, read as the reverse complement.
TTGTCTGGAGGATGGGGCGCGAACTGTCAAGGCTTGCGAGATAAACGAGGTTTTGAACGCCGCATTATCTGCGCAGTGTTCCGTTATCGGTTCGGACTTCCTGAAGTTGCGCACGGATCAGATACAGGAAGTTAGTTATATTATCATGAATCCACCATTTAGCACGGCAGAAAAACATATCTTGCACGCCTGGGAGGTTGCCCCGGCTGGTTGTACGATAATATCCCTTTTCCCTACCTCTCATTATTCGCATAGTTACGGCGACATGGGCAAGGTGCGGGAGCTGGTGGGGCTTAACGGAAGCCGCGAGGATATAGGCGACGTATTCAGCCACGGGACGGCGGAACGCCGTACGGGTGCCGAGGTGTCAATCCTTCGCCTTTATAAGCCCGCCGAGGAAGTGGAGGATTTCGACAATATACAGTTTGATTTTATGCCCGAAGACGAGGGCAACGGCACGGAGGGAGTGATCCGTTATGATGCCTTGCGCGATATGGTGCAACGTTATAACGCCGCCGTCTCGCAGTTTGATGCAGTGCAACAGGCGAGCGAGCTAATCAACACCAATATAAAGGATTTTACGAGCTGCAAGATCCATTTTGGCGCGCATGGCAAGGATGATCAAGGAAATGAGCTATACAATATCACCCGTGACCGATTCCGCAAGGAATTGCAGATTGCAGCCTGGCGCAAGGTCTTCGAGCTGCTGAATATGCAAAAGTACTCCACGAACGCTTTGCAGGAAAAGATTACCCGATTTGTCGAGACCTCACAGGCCCGCCCGTTTACCCTGCGTAATATCTACCTTGTTGTTAACGATATTGTCCAGAATATCGGAAATATCATGAATGAGTGCGTGGTTAAGGCTTTTGATACCATTTGCTCTTTATCTGCCGACAACACCACCGCGGGGGAGAAATGGAAGACGAATAATAATTATATGGTGAATCAACGTTTTATTGTTGATGGTCTGCACTGTGCAATCGGATGGAGGACGAAAACGTTAAATTATTCCTCTGATGCCTGGTACAGCCGACGCGACCAAATGGAAGACCTTTACAAGGCTTTGAGCTTTATTTGTGGGAAGTCCATAGACAAAGAGGGATTCCACCCGTTTAAACGTAATATATTAAACACCTGCGCAGATTTCGGCACCTGGTATTATTTCGATTGGTTCCGCGTCCGCTTTTACAAAAAAGGTACCATGCATTTTGAGTTTACCGATATAAACGTTTGGTATCGTTTTAACCAGATTGCAGCCCAGGCCAAGGGCTGGAGGATCGGAAGCGTGGGAGCGTGCAAGAAAAGCCGAATTTGGCGGGATATAAAACGGCCGTAAAATAGCCCAGGTGTGGGCATACCCCACGGAATAGTATATTATCATAATCAATATATATTTATTTGTTTGTTACGTTCGGCGGTCCGTGAGGATAGCCGACATATTATACTAATTTATAATAGTAGGAGATATAAAAAGTGAAGAAACTTGTTAAGTATTCGTTGGCGGCTTGCGCCGTTGTTGTTACCGGTGTGCTGCTTTTCTCATGTATAGGTGCCGCCGTGTTCTTCCTTCCCTTGTTGGCTGGAGCTTTCAAGGGCTAAGGGAGCGACGTTTAAGATAAGTGTTGCTTGTTATAGATTATCGAAAAAATCACCGATTTTATGAATAAAGAAAAAGAGATGAATAAGGAGGTGCTTCGCCAGTTGTATGAGATAGCTGGCGAAGTTTGGGCGCGGATGGTGAAACTGGAAACGGGCACCTACCGCGCCAGTGAGGTTAACAGAAAGATGGGCAAGGCGTTCTTTCTTGATGTCCAAGACTTCGCCCAGATTGCGAGGGTGTCGGCTGGTGCCTTTAGCTGTGAGTTCCCACTGCAAGGAGTGTTTTGTTATGTTACTGCCTTTGAGCAGCTGACCAACGCCCGCAAGAATGCGCAGCGGTTTACTTGTGAGGAAGTG
>CAVIFG010000298.1:0-2720 GCA_963641955.1 Escherichia coli | reverse complement strand
AACTACCAGAGCGCCAGCTGCCAGAGCAGCTACGCCAGCAACAACTGCGATACCCTCAACGCCTGTGTCAGGGGAAGCCTTGTCGCCTGCAACTGTTGTATCAGTTGTAGTATCAGCTGCTGCGTCGTCTGCTGCAGCGTCATCTCCGCCGAGACCGCTTACTGTGAATGTAACAGCGATCTTCTCGTCGAAGTTGATGTCAGAAACGTCTACTGCAGGAGCAGAAACGGTGTCGCCGTATGCGTTGAAGATCTCGATACGGATCTTGCCGTTGCCTTCGATATCGCCGAAGATAACCTTGGACTGATCAACAGCAACGTCGGTTGTGGAACCATCGGAGTTGGTGGTTGTAACCTTAACGTCGGAGATCTCGATGCCAGCTTCCTTAGCGAAAGCCATCTTCTCTGCACCGGTCTTGAGGTTCTCGTAACCCTCAGCGTCCTTGCCTGCGTTCATAGCAGTTGCAAGACCGTTGATGTCTACGCAGAATACCTGTGCGCCGGAAGCAGCTGCGCCAACCATCTCGCCTGTCTCCTCGTCCTCAACCTGTGCGGACTCCATTGTGCTGTCAACATAAACGGTGTATGTACCGTCAGCTGTTACATCAACGTTGCCTGCGGGGAAGCTCTCAGCGTCCCAGTTGCCCCAGCCCCAGTTGGTGTCTGTGTACATCAGGAATGCTTCATAAGCGCCGGCAGTAGCAGTCAGAGCAGCACCGCCAACGATAGCAGCAGTAGCAGCTGCCATTAAGTTTCTTAACTTCATAGTGAAAATCCTCCAAATATTTTTAAAACAGCACAGCATAACTGTACAAGTTTTATATTTATATTTTATACTATTGGCAGTATTTTTTCAATTGTATATTTGTACAAACTTAAACGATTTCACAAGTCGCTTTTCTACGTTTTGAACAATTTTATACAACTAAATTTAATCAAAAGCCGTTAACTTAAGTAATTATTCTGTCAATAAGCTAAATTATAGATATTATTCTTTCTTTTTGCGCACGCTGGGGTTATCCTCTGGCTCGCGCATTATCACATCAAAAAGGCGCTGCGTCTTGCTGGATCTGCCGTGCTTTTTCTCCTTGATGATGTTTAGCTCGCTCTCCTGCTCCTGCGGCTCATCGTTGTCGAATAGATGGCGCTCCTCCGTCCAGATGCCGCTTGGCGCATTATCCGCGCTGACGTGATCGGGAATCTTGCGTTCAGCAGGAGTATTTTTTTCAGAGCGGTGCGGCTTCTTTGCCTTTTCGCGGGGATGTGCCGAACCGCTTTCTGCCCTGCCGCTCAAACTGTTTTCCGACTGCTCGAGCACATCAAAAATGCTGCCGATATCCTTGAAAGGCTCGGGGTCGGGAGCTTCCTCATGCTTTGTTTCGACGGGGGAGATATCCTGCGGCTCGGGGCGGGATACCTGCTCCATCGCCGCGGGAGCGGTGCTCATGGGCGTTCCCGCGATCTTTCCATATGCGGTGATCGCCGCTGCATTTTTGCGTATGACCTTCGGTTGTATCTGCGGCGCGGGTGCAGGTGCGGGCTGCTCTTCCTCGGCGGGAATATCTCCGCGGACGAGCTCGACAGGCGCCTGCGCAATGGGTTCGGCAATAGCCGCACTGACCGGTGTAGCAGGTTCATATGCCTGCCCGCGCGCGGAAGTTCTTGTCCCCATGCTTTCTGCGGGCTGACCGTTATCGCCTGCCGACGCGCCTGCGAAATCCATCGGTGTAAACTTTGCCGCAGGCTTATTTTCAACTGGCTTTATATCTGCAAATTCATTCTTCGGAAGCGTTCTCTCCACCGCAGGCTTAGCGCCAAACGGTGTGAACACAGCAGAACCGCCGACGGGCATTTCTTCCTTAGCAGGCGCCGCCTGCACGGGCTTCGGAGCGGGCGCGGAATACTCCTGCCCGAATGGGATGAACCCGCTGTTCTGCTGCACAGGCGTTTCTCCGCGGGGTTCGCCGCCGCGGATTATATGCGAAATCGCCGTGCGTTCTTTCTGCCGCTGCACCGACGGGGACGTGAAAAACGCCTCCCTGCGCGGCTGCGGCTCCTCTTCCTCGGACTCTTCCCGCGGGGGGATATTAAGTTCGCTCCTGCTTATCCTCTGCGGAACGAACGGCTTTACAACGCGCTCGTGCGGCGCTTCCTGCTCCTTTTTCGGAACGACGGAAACGGGCTTGCTACGGGAAAGATCCATCGACTTGGAATACTCGATGAACTGCATGAGCTCGTCGGGGGGTATCTCGCCGTTTTCAACCTTTTTAACAAGTGCGTCGAGGTATGTTTTCCAGCTTTCGTATTCTTCAAGGCTCATGGTCTTGTCAACGCGGCTGTACATATCGTCCGTTATTTCGCGGCACTGCTTCTGCATTTCGGGGGTGACTAAGCTGCGGGGATGCTCCTCCTCGTATATTTCAAGGCAGGTTTTTGTGCCGGGGTTGGGCAGGGAGCAGTATTCCTCGGTATGCTCCGCGTCGCAGAGGAAGTACCTTCCGCACCGTCTGCACCGCGCCAGCCAGCCGCCGCTTTCGATAAGCGCGTCTATTTCAAGGTCTATCGCCGCCTTGAAGCTGCACGGCATATACACATCCGACGAAACATTCTCCATGCTACACCGTGTAACGTTATAGCTGTCGAATTCCTGCGCAAGCCCGCCCTTGATGTGCGCAAAGGCGTCCATCGCCACCTGATCGGATATGGTGTCATCAATAACCG
>CAVIFG010000297.1:0-2731 GCA_963641955.1 Escherichia coli | reverse complement strand
CATTATCCCCGCAAGCTGGTTGTCCACAAGGCTCAGCGATGTTACGAACCGAAGCGCGCTGTAGCTGCTGCTCGGCTGGGATATCATGATAGTGACTGCTAGGATGTTCTCGCCGCCGTCGCGCCCCATGAATACGCCTATGCCCTCGTCGCTTTTCAGCGCGGCTTCGTAGTCGGGCATATTATAGCTTTTGTCGGGGGAAAATCCGCTGGAGGACAGCGTTACCTCGCCGTTTTTGTTGATGGACATCATCTCCATCTGATCTTTCTTCTCAAAGCTTTCAATGACTTCGCGGACCTCGGAGGAGTAGTTCACCGCAAGGTCCTCGTAAAGCCTTGCAAGTATCGTCGAGGTGGCGTTAGCCTCGGAAATTATATAGCTCTCCGCGGAGCCGTAGTAATACTGCTTCGTGAAGTAATATATGCTGACGTTTACGATTATCAGCAGTATCGCCACGACGCTCAGCGTGTTTATCATCCACCGCGCGGCGATGGAGCGCCATCTGCCGCCTATCCTGACCCGCGCGCCGTTTTTTACAGATATTTCAGCCATTCCACTTGTACCCGAATCCCCATATGGTAAGTATGTACTTGGGGTTGGATGGGTCGTCCTCTATCTTCATGCGCAGGCGGCGGATATTTACGTCCACCACCTTATCCTCGCCGTAGTACGCTTCGCCCCAGATATGGTGCAGTATTGTCTTGCGGTCGAGGGCGGTGTTGCGGTTTTTAAGCAGGTATTCCATGATGTGGTATTCCACCTGCGTAAGGTCGATAAGCTTGCCGTCCTTGCGGACAGTCCTGCTCTGATAATCCAGCGAAAACGGCCCCGAAACGATGGTCTTTGCTTCCTCGCGGTGGGAGTGGTTGATGTTTACGCGGCGGTATATCGCGTCCACCCTCGCCACCAGCTCCGACGGGGAAAACGGCTTCGTGACGTAATCGTCCGCGCCTATCATAAGGCAGTTCACCTTGTCCATCTCCTGCGATTTCGCGGACAGCATGATTATGCCGATATCGCTGCTCTGCTCGCGTATCCAGCGGCACAGCGCAAATCCGTCCATGCCCGGCATCATTATATCCAGCAGGGCAACGTCGAACTCGCCGTGCTGGCGGTTGAACACCTCGACGGCGTCCTCGCCGCAGGCAACATCCACAACATCATACCCCGCGCGCCTGAGGTTGATGACAACAAAATCGCGTATAGCTTCTTCGTCCTCGCAGACAAGTATTCTTTTCATCTATCATATCCCTCCGCAATCCGATTTATAGTATTATAAAGCTGTTCATAAGCTCGCTTTCCGTCAGCGCGAGCTTGCCTGTTTTGTATCCCGTTGTTTCAAGGCAGCAGTACACGGTTTCATCGTTTTCGCCGATGACCCGCATATGTTTCGCCGCCGCAAGGCCGTCCTTGTCGTCCTTGTCCACCGCGCGTATGCGCATAAGCTCCGTCGCGGAGGTGACCTCCAGCCCCGAGCCCGCCGCGTCGTAGGAAATGAAAATTATCTCGTTATCCGCGGAATTTACCACCGCGGAAACCACGCCGCGCCATCTGTTCGGGAAAAGCAGCGCAAATCTGTATTTGCTGCTGTAGTAGCTGTAATGCTCCAGCACGAAATTGTCGTCCTGCACCGTGTACCACTGCACCGCGCAGAGCTGTTCCGGCCGCGTGAGCGTTTCGTAGCCCGGCAGCGGCGTGGTGGAAGGTATCTCGATAAAGCCGTCGCCGTCGATATCCGAGCAGGTTATCTCCGACATATAATCGTTCGTGAAGCGGGAGATAAGGCTGCTTCCCGAAACGGAGCCGATGCTGTCGGGGCTTACAAGCCTGTTTCCGTAGCAGTACAGAACATCCGTGCCATACTGCCCCGTGCCCTTTGAATAATCAAGGAACAGCGCGGACGTGCCCTCGCGGAGAAGTCCCTTGGTAACGCTCATGTAATCCGCCGCCGCGCCGCCTAGGGGCACCTCAGAAAGCTTGGAAAATCCGTCCTCGCCGTTGGTGAACATCATCGCGGTGGAAAGCTGATTTACCTTATCCGTAACGACGGTGACAAGCTCGTCCCTGCCGTCGGAATTGAGGTCGATGACCTCAAGGCAGGAATAGGACGAAGCGTAAAGCTCCGTCGGAATGCCGTCGATATAATTCAGCACGCTGAACGATTTTTCGGTCTGGTTGAGCATGGTGTAGCGGATGATTATGTCCACCGTATCCGTGCTGCCGAGGTCTGCAAAGCTTATGCTCTCGACCTCGCTGCCGACGCAGGCAAGGTCGTACACCGCCGACCATACGCCGTCGTCCTTGTCGAGTATCTTCAGCCGCAGCGAGCTTTCCCCCGACTGCACCGACTGGTTCTCATAAAATACCAGCGCTTCATCACCCGGCTCGTCGTCGATGTTATACAGCACGAATGCCGAGCGGAAATCGCCGCTTTTCGGGTATTTCAGCTTTACATCCGAGCCGACGCTGTTTATCAGCGCGCGGTATATCTGCGTCTGTTCTTCGGTGAGCTTCGGCGGGGTCAGAAGGTTCTCCACCGAAACGTTCATTGAGCACCCGCACATCAGCGCCGACAGCGCGCAAATCAATACTGATCTTATTTTCACAATATCCCTCCGAGAAGGAAATTACTTATATTTAACAAAAATGGCTAGGAGCACAGCAAAATCAGCCGTCAACGCGGCGTTTTCACATACTCCTAACCAATTATACCATAAATTCAGAAATAATA
>CAVIFG010000296.1:0-2750 GCA_963641955.1 Escherichia coli | reverse complement strand
CCGCAATGAGGGCAATATTCACCGTTATCCAAATTTGTTTTCCCGCAATGGGGACACTTATTCCCAAATGTTCTGATAGGACTGCAAACAAATATACACAGAAACCCCGCAGCAGCAACACAGGCTTCAACCACAAATTCGTAATTCGCATTCAATATTTTTACGCCGATAATTGCAAGGGCGATCGGCGTTACTGCAAATGCGCCCCATAACACGCGCGCGGCTATTTTTTTCATAAGTACCCCCTACACCTAAAACAAATCAGACAAGCACCCCGTCAAGATGGTCAAGCTCATGCTGGATAATCTCCGCCGTAAATCCCGCATACTTCTTCCTGCACTTTTTCATGCGCACGTCAAGAAATTCCACCTCTATCATGGAATTGCGCTCTACCTTTTTCGTGCCCTCGTGGCAGAGGCAGGCCTCCTCGGCGGTGTAGGTTTCCCTGCCGCGCCATGTTACAACGGGGTTTATCATAACAACGTATTTTCCGTTTTCCTCAAACACGATGATGCGCTTCAGCACGCCTATCATGTTCGCCGCCATGCCGACGCATTCGTGCGAATGTGCGGCTATCGTTTCCACCATGTCCTGCACAGTCTGCATATCGTTTTCGTCCGCGGGGGAGGATTTTCTGCTGAGCAGGAACTTATCCTTTACTATATTTCGTACCATTTTTGCTCCTTGTCTATGTAAAAAAAGCGGCGCCCTCCGCTTCTCGGAAAAGCGCCGCCGCAGCGTTACTTCTTGAATAATCCGCCAAGTCCGCCGAGCTTGTCCTTGAGCGCGTCGACGTCTATCTTCGCCTTTACGCCGTCAACTATCTGCTTTATGGTGTCCTCGGGCAGGTCGACTCCGAGTATGCCCTCAACTGCCTTGATGGGGTCGCTCTGGAATTTCTTTGCGATGTCGGGGTCGTTCTTGACCTTGTTTACGATTTCGTCGATTTTTGCCTTGATATCCATTTTGCACATACCTCTTTCCTAGTTTTGCCCTGTGCGGGTATAATTACAGTATAGCACAAATTTACGATGATATCAAGCGGGTTCGTTGCATTTTTCTTTTCAAGACGCGTCGATAAATTCACGAACCGCCTTTGCGGTGATGTCCCATTGTTCCTCGGGGGTTATTTCACCCTCGCCGTCCCCCGCCTGCCTGCCGTAGCAACCGAATCCCGCATGGTTTCCTCCGGAGATCTGAAAGCCCGCGGTGTTTTCATATGACAGGCCTGTTTCAAGCTTTTCGCGGTTCACCACTCCGTCATTGCTGCCGTAAATCAGAATTGCATGACAATTAGGCTGCGACACGGGATATGCCCCTAAAAGCACAAGCCCGCTGATATCATCTCTGCCCTCCGCAAAGGAAGCAGCCATCGCCCCGCCGAGGGAATGCCCGCCGACGAACCACCTGTTGTAGCTGTATTCATCCATAACCTTATCGGCGGTTTTTATCCCGAAAACAGCGAGGTTATACGGCATTTCGCAGAGGAAACAGTCCGTGCCGCTCTCCGCTATTTTCAGCATGAGCGGGGCATACGCGGTGTATTTCACCTTTCCGCCGGGGTAAAACACCAGCGCCGCTTCATCGCCGGGGCCATCGAAAAACAGACCGAAATCCGTTTCGGATACAGTGGTCGTTTCCGTGCCTGCAAGATATTCTGCGGTTTCGTCAGTCGCGGCGTAGCTGTCGGAGGAATACCAAATGATTATCACACCAAGCAGGAAGCACAACTGCGCCGCGGCGTTCACAGACTGTTCTATCCAGTTTGCGTGGGCGCTTCCCGGGTCAGCCACCGCCGCAAGTATGATCATCGCGATCATACCGACGCACCCCGCCGCGAAAAAGATAACGCAGGGGAAACCGATGATGTTCTTCCACACCGCGGAAAAATCCGCCCTGTCAACAAACAGCGACATTATAATAAGCGCAAACCCCACGGGCATAAGCACCCGAAGCTGCACGAACAGCAGGCGGATATCCTTTCCGCCCAGCGCCTTGATAAGCTTCCACAAAACCTTGCCGACGCCCGCGATGACGCACAGCGCCGCGCCGATACAGAACAGAATGCTTCCAAACATCAGCGAGATAAACACCGCCGTCGCGCCGAAAAACACAACAGGCAGGGCGTCCATAAGCGCCATCATGGGGCTTGAAACAAGGGCGCCCGGGTCTTTTTTCTTCTTCATTTTATCCTCCAGTTTCTGCGGTATCACGTCAGCAGTGCCGTTATCCCACGGGACAGCCGTTCGGGTATCCTGCTGAAATGCCCGCCCTTTTCGTGAACGAAAACCACCTCTGCGGTGCGCTCCGCAATGCGCTTTGCTTCCGCGGTCTTTGTTTCAATCGAAGCCATAAGCGGGTCGGGGGAGTTCTTTTCCTTGCCGCCAAGGCTGAAATATATTCTGCCGCGGAGCGGGTGCTGCGACAGATATTCCGTCCATTTCGGATACCACATCGAGCCGGAGCAGCTTGCCGCGCCGGCAGCATTTTCGTTCATGCCTGCGGCGTACAGCGCAAATAATCCCCCAAGGGAATATCCGCAGTAATAAATTTTCGTAAACTTTCCGAAGCGCTTTTCAAGTTCCGCGGTAAATTCGGGTATGAAATTCATCAGCCGCTCCGCACCGCCGCCGAAATGCCGCCCGCCGAAGCCCTCCGCTTCCCACGGGGTATAGTCGTTGTCCCAGTCGATGGCGCCGAATTCCGCGAGGACAAGCGGGCGGTTTTCGCCCGAAAGGATATTGCAGATA
>CAVIFG010000295.1:0-2805 GCA_963641955.1 Escherichia coli | reverse complement strand
GGATGATACAGACAAAAACATCCGCTTCTAATCGTTAATAAATTAACATATAATATAGAGTTATTGCCACGGCTGCGATATTACGAACGAGGTGGTTTTCTTGACAAAACTTGAGCAGGCAGTTTCAAGCAGCGGCAATGCGGCATTTTCAATGAGTTTCAGACCGGGATTTCCCGCTGAATTTCTATCCGCGCCAAATCCTTTCAGCACAGAAAATACAGTACTTATGGGTGATGTTATCCACCCTGATGATTACCAGCCGTTCTGCGAGGTCATGAACGAAGTCGTAAACGGAACGGCAAACGAACTGCGCGTTCATGCGCGCATGATGGCGGAGGGCGAGTATAAGTGGTACTACATCTCCGCAAAGGCGGTTCGGCGCCCCGACGGCTCCCTGTCCGAAATGGACGGTATGCTGTTCGATGTTTCTTCCTATCTCGACTGCGACGGCGAAGATCCCGTAATGCGTCGCTACCGCAGCAAGAGCCGCCAGTCGATGAGCTCCGCGCAGCACACTCCCCCGCTCAAGGACATCCTCGGCGAGGACTATCTTATAAAGGTTCAGCAGCCGTTTTCGCATATAAAAGGGCTGTTCTCCGCGATAATCGACCAGAACGGCAAGGTTATCGCCACCGCCGCGGGGCAGGATAAGCGCGCAAATCTCAACAAGATGAGCTACCAGCGCAAAAAGAACATCCGCATAAAGCACCAGCCCGTTGCCGCATGGCTCATCGCGGGGGAATCGCAGGACGAAGTAGACGCAAACGCGCAGCTTCTTGAAACAATGGTCAAGACCGTTTCGGGTATTGCGAACAGCTACGTTGTCCTCTGCGAGGAAATGGACAACTCGCAGAATGCCAACAAAATGCTCGGACAGAATTTCGAGGATCAGATACTTATAAACAACCTATATTCGCTTATACTGCGCAGCCCCGACACCAAATCCTCCATCAGCAGCATCATCCCGCTGATAAGAGAATATTTCACCCTTGATGATCTGGTATTCTGCTCGGGATTCAGCGCCTCCGCGAGGATATACCGCTGGGACGAAAGCGGCATGATACTCCCCGTTGTGACCAGCTTCCCGTACAGCAGCGAGCTTGAAAAACAGCTCGACTACGACAGCGTTGTATTCGCCGACGAAAAGGACATCACCAATAATAGCGGCGGCAACCGCAGCTTTGCTCTTTCTCTCATATACGACAATGGTCAGAAAAGCGGCGTTATCGTCTACATCGCCCGCAGCGGCAAGCAGTGGACCGACCGCGACCGCAAGCTGCTCAAAACCATCACGCAGATACTTTCTACGGTAATAAACAAATCCTTTATGGAAGCGGAGCTGGAGCAGTCGCAGGAGCACCTTTCCCGCCTTGCGTATTACGACTTCACCACCAACATCCCGAACCGAAGTATGTTCGAGAAGGATTTTACCGCTCTCATCGCCGCCGGAAAGAACGGCGCGGTCATATCCGTGGAAATATCCAACCTCAAAAACATTTCCGAAATATACAGCTGCGAGTATGCCGACGACATCATGCGAAGCATTGCGGAATATATCTCCGCCATACCATGCAGCTCCGACAAAAAGGTATATCGCTTCAGCAACGACATACTTTTCCTCACCCTCACGGGAAGCACCGCCGAGGAAGCGCGGCAGCTCGCGCAGGCGATACTTACAAAATTCCGCTCGCCGTGGTTCCTGCGCGACACCGAGCACCATCTCGAAGTGTACGCGGGCGTCACCGTCTACCCCGACGACGCAGAGGATATTTCCGACTGCATCAAGGCGGCAACGAGGACGCTCCGCCTTGCAAAAGAACGCAGGCTGGGCGACGCGGTGTTCTATTCCGACGGGCTTGAAGAACAGCTCAGCGATAACCTGCGCGTTAAAAAACTCATCATCGACGCGGCGGAGAATTCTTTCAAGGGCTTCTACCTGCTGTACACCCCCGTGCTCACGGTGGATACGGGAGAACTTCACTGCTGCGAAGCAAACCTGTTCTGGGGCAACGAGGATATAATCGTATCCCGCAAGCGCTTCCTGCCGATAATCGACAGGCTCGGGCTTTCCGTGCAGATGTACAGATATGTTGTCGACAGGATATGCGAATTCTGCGCCACCGTGCGCGAAAGCGGGTTCGATAACTTCCGCGTAAGCTTCGCCATCCCCGAAAACATCATCAATTCCGACGCCTGCGTTGCGGCGCTGCGCGGCTCCCTGCTTGAGTATTCCCTGCCGCCGTCCGCGGTAAGCATTTCCGTTTCGGAAAGCGCGGGCACGCTCAACACGGGAAATATGTTCCTCAACCAGCTTTCCAAGATAGGCGTGAATATCATCGCCGACGACTGCGGCGAGAGCTTCTTCACCACGGCGCCCCTGCAAAATCCCGCGGTAAAGACCGTAAAAATACGCGCCGACCGCTTCAAGGGCGACCCCATCTCCGATATGTTCATGCGCTCCGTAATAGATATCGCGCACGAAAAGGATATCTCCGTATGCGTGCGCGGCGTGGATAACGCGGATATAATGGACAATATACGCAGATTTGACGTTGACCTTGTTGAGGGCATCATAAACGGCCGCCCGCTGCATTCCTCGGAATTTATGGGCAGGCTGGTAACAGGCGGCACGGTCATCGAAAAGTGACCGCCGCACCGCATAGCTCTGTTGTTAAAAAAGCCGAAGATTTTCAATAAATCTTCGGCTTTTTATCAGTTTTGGCGAAATTTCATTTAACATTTTTTTTACTTGATGTTTCTATTGCAAACTGCGGAAAAATGGTTTATAATAGTATTGTATAGGGT
>CAVIFG010000294.1:0-2831 GCA_963641955.1 Escherichia coli | reverse complement strand
ATACAATATTCTTTGTGCATAATGTCTAATTTGAGATGTCTGATTTTTATTTTTGTTGTACTAATAGATGAAATTGTTAAAAAATATGCGATTACCTCTTGATTTTTTCTGAATATCGGTTAAAATATACTTAGCACTCAAGAAACAAGAGTGCTAAACATGAATGTGTAAATCATTTTTTAGGAGGAAATATATATGACAATCAGACCTTTGGCAGACAGAGTTGTTATCAAGATGGTTGAAGCCGAGGAAACGACAAAGAGCGGCATCATCCTCACCGCAAAGGCACAGGAGAAGCCCTCCGTTGCAGAGATAGTTGCGGTAGGCCCCGGCGGAATGGTCGACGGCAAGGAAGTCGTTATGAACGTTAAGGTCGGCGAAAAGGTACTCATCAGCAAGTACGCAGGCACAGAGGTCAAGGTCGACGGAGTTGAATACTCCATCCTCAAGCAGTCCGATATCCTCGCAGTTGTTGAGGAAGAGAAGCCCGCAAAGAAGACCGCAGCAAAGGCTTCCAAGAAGTAATTTTACGGAATAAGAGTTCAGGAGGGATACATCATGGCTAAGGATATTATTTACGGCGAGGAAGCTCGCAAGGCTTTACAGGCAGGTATCGACACGCTTGCAAACACAGTAAAGATCACGCTCGGCCCGAAGGGCAGAAACGTTGTTCTCAACAAGAAGTACGGCGCTCCGCTGATCACCAACGACGGCGTTACCATCGCTAAGGAGATCGAGCTTGAGGACGCATTCGAGAACATGGGCGCAGCTCTTGTCAAGGAAGTTGCCACCAAGACAAACGACGCAGCAGGCGACGGCACAACAACAGCAACCCTGCTTGCACAGGCACTTGTACGCGAGGGCATGAAGAACATCGCTGCGGGCGCTAACCCCATGGTAGTTAAGAAGGGCATGAAGAAGGCAGTCGATGCTGCCGTTGCAGAGATAAAGAAGAACGCCAAGAAGGTACAGGGCAGCGCTGATATCGCAAGAGTTGCCACCGTATCCGCAGGCGACGAGGCAGTAGGCGCTCTTATCGCAGAGGCTATGGAAAAGGTAACAGCCGACGGCGTTATCACCCTTGAGGAGAGCAAGACCGCAGAAACATACAGCGACGTTGTTGAGGGTATGCAGTTCGACCGCGGCTACATCTCCCCCTACATGGTAACAGATACCGACAAGATGGAAGCAATCATCGACGACGCATATCTGCTTATCACAGACAAGAAGATCTCCTCTATCCAGGATATCCTGCCCCTGCTGGAGCAGATCGTACAGGCAGGCAAGAAGCTCGTTATCATCGCAGAGGACGTTGACGGCGACGCTCTTACAAACCTCATCCTTAACAAGCTGAGAGGCGTATTCACCTGCGTTGCAGTAAAGGCTCCCGGCTTCGGCGACAGACGCAAGGAAATGCTGAAGGATATCGCGATCCTGACAGGCGGCGAGGTCATCACAGAAGAGCTTGGTCTGGACATCAAGGATACACAGATCACACAGCTCGGCCGCGCTAAGCAGGTCAAGGTTACAAAGGAGAACACCATCATCGTTGACGGTGCAGGCAAGTCCGCTGATATCAAGGCTCGCGTTGCGGAGATCAGAAACGCTATCGAGAACACAACTTCCGAGTTCGACAAGGAAAAGCTTCAGGAAAGACTGGCTAAGCTGTCCGGCGGCGTAGGCGTTATCAAGGTCGGCGCTGCTACAGAAGTTGAGATGAAGGAGAAGAAGCTCCGCATCGAGGACGCTCTTGCGGCTACAAAGGCAGCCGTTGAAGAGGGCATCGTAGCAGGCGGCGGAACAGCGCTCATCAACGCAATGCCCGCAGTTGCAGCGGTTATTGAAACACTTGAGGGCGACGAAAAGACAGGCGCGAAGATCGTTCTGCGCGCACTGGAGGAGCCTGTTCGTCAGATCGCTCTGAATGCAGGTCTTGAAGGCTCTGTAATTATCGACACGATCAACCGCAAGAAGACAGTCGGCTACGGCTTCGACGCTTATTCCGAGAAGTACGGCGATATGATAAAGATGGGTATAGTCGACCCTGCAAAGGTAACTCGTTCTGCACTTCAGAATGCGGCTTCCGTTGCCGAGATGGTTCTGACCACCGAGTCGCTGGTTGCTGATAAGCCCGAGGAAACACCTGCTGTTCCCGCGGCACCCGCAGGCGGCATGGGCGGAATGTATTAATTAATATGGCGCTTGAATAAAGAATGGGCTGTGCTTTCGGGCACAGCCTGTTTTTTGGTTAGAGAAAACCTCTAGACTTTGTGACACCCATATACGCGGTCGAGGGGTCGCACCCCTCGCGGGTCGAGGGCGGCGCCCTCGTCGCTGTCCGCAGACAGCGAAACTCCCCACGCACTGAAAATTCCACGCAGTGAGAGCATAAAGCAGGTACGTTTATCCGACTTAAAAAGCGCTAAAGGGGTGTGGGGGAAAACAAGAGTTTTCCCCCACAAGCAACATATTAAATCTAAAAGTTTCCCTCCTCCCAAACAGTCCAGTGGACTGTTTGGGAAAAAACGCGGTAGAACGTAAGGGCGTAATGCTGGACTGCCGATAATTTATCAGCACATTCGGGCCGCGCTGCTTCAAAAACAGCCCACCGGGCTGTTTTTGAGGAAAGGCGGTTGGAAATTTACTATGTAGCAAAGGGGGGAAAACTCTTGTTTTCCCCCCTTGAACCCCCTTTAGCGCTTTTTTGTCGTTTAAACTGAATTTAATTTGCACCCGCTTTACCAATATGTTTTCAATAAGTAACTTGTGAGGGGAGTTTCGCTGTCTGCGGACAGCGACTGGGGCGCTGCCCCAGCCCCCGCGAGGGGTGC
>CAVIFG010000293.1:0-2852 GCA_963641955.1 Escherichia coli | reverse complement strand
TAAAGGGGGCGTGGGGGGAAAACAAGAGTTTTCCCCCCACAGTCTGTTGCAATTCCATGCCGTAACAGCTTTAAGCATCAAGTGTATAATCTCACCCGAAACCCTACACTTCCCAGCCACAACGTTTTCCGACATCACGCTATAAATTCCCCCAAAAAACTTGCCCTCCCCCCTTATTGACACTCCGCTGCAATTGTGCTATGATAAATCTGTCGAAACAAAACAAGGGAGGCATTAAAATGAGCATCTCGCTCAGAATGGCACGCCCCGCCGACGCGGCGGCGCTGGCGGAGATATACGCGTCGTATGTGACAGATACGGCGATAACGTTTGAATATGACGTCCCTTCCGCAGAGGAATTTTCGGGGAGGATATCCCATACGCTTGAAAAATACCCCTATTTCATCGCGGAGGATAACGGAGAAATAGTCGGGTACGCATACGCGGGGGCGTTTCACCCGAGGGCGGCTTACGACCACTCCGCAGAACTCAGCATTTACGTCCGGATGGGATACAGCGGACACGGCATAGGAAAAACGCTGTACACTGCCCTTGAGAACGCCCTGCGGCTTCAGAACATAACAAACCTCTACGCCTGCATCGGCTACTCCGAAAAGGAGGACGAGTACCTCACGCACAACAGCGTGGATTATCACGCGCATATGGGCTACCGCCTTATCGGCGTGTTTGACAGGTGCGGATATAAGTTCGGCAGATGGTACAGCATGGTCTGGATGGAGAAATTCCTCTGCCCGCACGGCGATGTCCCCGAAAAATTCGTGGGATTTCCGTCGGTAAGGGATGAGTTTTCGCGGAAATTCGGGATAAAATGATATAAAAAGAGAGGTACGCAAAATGGAAATAGAAATCAGACGCGCCGAAAAAAAGGACGCCGAAAAAATGCTGGCGCTGCTGTCGCAGGTGCACGAGCTTCATGCAAAGCTTCGCCCCGATATCTTTATTTCGGGCAGAACAAAATACACCGCCGATGAGCTTTCGCAGATGTTCGGCGATGACGAGCGGCCTATTTTTGTCGCGCTGGATAATGGAGAAGTCGTGGGATATGCGTTCTGCGTAAAGAAGCACCCGCCGTTCACCACGAATATGAAGGATTTCTCGACAATTTATATCGACGACCTGTGCGTTGATGAGAACTGCCGCGGAAAACACGTCGGCACACTGTTGTTTGATCATGTGATGAAATATGCAAAGGAACAGGGCTGCTACGACGTGACCCTCAACGTGTGGGAGGGCAACGACAGCGCCCGCGCGTTTTATGAGAAGATGGGGATGTTCGTCAAGGAAACGCAGATGGAGATTTTGGTTAAGTGATTTTTTCGGCTGTTTCGAAATGCTGAACGGTCGGAGGTTTTAAAGAAACTGTGGGGGGAAAACTCTTGTTTTCCCCCCACGCCCCCTTTAGCGCCTTGGAAGTCGTGTTGACGTAGCCGCTTTTTGCTTTCACTGCACGGCATTTTATAGGCGTGGGAAATTTCGACGTCTGCGGACGTCGACGAGGGCGCCGCCCTCGACCTGCAAGGGGTGCGACCCCTTGACCGCGTGTATTGGTAGCAGAAAGACTAAAGGCAGAATGCTCGACCGTGTGTATGTGCGCCGCAAAGACGAAAGGCAGACCTCGACCGCATAAATGTGTTCCTGCAAAGACTAAATGTTCCGGTATTTTTTGTATGAATAAAACCCCTTAAACAGGCAAAAATATCAGCAAACCCGAAAAAGGGCGTCCATACAATCTATATCGAAAGGAACATCGGTCATGAAAAATAACAACAGATCAAAGAAAAACCTCAGCGGAAAGGGGCTTGCCATCGCCTCGGCAATAGGAATATGCGCAGTCGGCGCGGCTATGATAACCGCATACAACAGCGCCATGCAGCGCCTTATTCCCACAAACACGCAGGAAACCAGCTCCAACACATGGGTGTTCTCCTCCAAGGCGGACGACGACACTGCCGCCGAAGTAAACAACAGCACCCCCGATATCCCCCGCGAAACCTCCGAAGCCGCCGAGGTGAATATCCCCGCCGAGCCCGCCAAAGAAGACACAACTTCCGAAGCGGAAGAGGTCAACAAGCCCGTCACCGCCGAAATAGGAAATATCATGCCGATTGACGGGGAGATATCTCATCCTTTCAGCAACGGCGAACTTGTTAAGTCTGAAACCCTCGGGGTGTGGAAAACGCACGACGGGTGCGATATCCTATGCGAACTCGGCACAGATGTTAAATCCATGTCCGAGGGCGTGGTCAAGGAGATAAAGGACGACCCGCTGTGGGGCGTGTATGTCATCGTGGAGCAGTCGAACGGACTGGAGGTGCACTATTGCGGGCTTGCGAAGGAGCTTAATGTAAAGGCGGGACAGCAGGTAAAGCAGGGGGAGATAATCGGAAAGACCTCGGATACCTGCCAGAGCGAGATAGTGCAGCAGCCGCACCTGCACCTCGGGGTGAAGCAGGGCGGTAAGTGGATAGATCCTGTTTCTGTTGTGGATACGGCGGAGGAGTGAGAAAACACTGAAAGTTTTGCGCAGCGTACAGGTTTTCGATAGACCGGCGTGGGGGGAAAACAAGAGTTTTCCCCCCACAGTTTATTTAAATTATCTGCCGTTTGGCTTATCCCCGCCTAACTCAATCCAACATCTTAAAATCAACAATTTCAGCGCTGACCCATGTATTCGAAATTTCGCTGTACTTCACACAAAGATTATCCAGCGTCAGCGAAACGTGCTCAAGGCGGCTGTCGCCGTCGAAGATATCGAACGCGGCGTTTTTCTCGGCGCCGCCGAGAGCGACGGTGAGGGGCGCGTAAAATAACTGATCCTCAAACATATACAC
>CAVIFG010000292.1:0-2855 GCA_963641955.1 Escherichia coli | reverse complement strand
GCTGGGAAGCTATGTTTGTATGCATTTTATACAGGGCGGCGCGGGAAATATCTATATGATAGACCGAAACGAACCCGATGTGATGTATTACTACGAAGATCTTGGTGTTGAGCCTGTCGCCGTAAGCGACTACACCCGCATTTACAAAAAGGACTCCACCGAGGAGGACGGCACGCTCGGTTATTTCGGTATACAGAAGCTGAATTTTGTTGACAACATACCGAGTAAATTCCTTTCGGGCGCGGTTATCTCCACCGACGACGGGCAGGATTGGATAGTCATGGAGAAAATGACCGTTGCCGAACAGGCGGACGATCATATCATCCTCAACGCAGAGTGCTGCAAGGATGGTCTGCACCCGTTTGATGTAGGCTATGACGAGGTGATAGAGCCTGTCATGATAACCTATACCATTGATTGGTCGGGAACAACATATGAAGTCAAGGACGTTCATTATACCGAATAAAAAATGCCCCCTCGGTTTATACGAGGGGGCATTATTTTTGCATTTCTGATATATTTCCCCTCAAATGAAAGAGGGAGGATCAATGGCTTATCCACTAACACAATACAAATCATCGCTTAATATATTGTGCTTATAATAGCTTCCAAACAACTATATCCGAATTCTTTTCAGTTTTCTGGACGAACGTGCTATCTCTATTATTCTGCTCTTATCAGCAAAAATCTTAATTATAGCACCTTTATAATTTGCAGGCATAGCTTGCGCCAATTCAAATGTAATCGACTTAGAATCGACAATATATGTTGGTTCGGGTGGGTTATCTATGTTGATTCCGTGCCACCTGACAGCAAGGGTATAAAATTTGTTATCTGAACCAAATGGAGAGGAACATATCACAACATAAGAATATCCATACCCATTTTCATAGACTGTACAATTTGGAACAAAGTTGGATAGCACGAGATGCTTATGTATATCTTTAATTTCCGTCAGTTCTCCAAGCAGCGTGGTTAATTGGCGCTGCAATTCATACATAAAACTGAAGCTAATGCCTGTGGGGCTGAAAGAATCCGGAGCCGGTTTGATCAAATTATTTGAGCATAAAATTTCATTCATACATGGCTGTGGGTAAGAAGCTGATAACATCAAATTCTCCTCATCGGTGCAAAGTTTGATATTTTGCGGATAATCCTCACAGCTGCTTTTATAAGGATAATCAAGAATAAAATAATATTCCTGCACACAGTTCTGCCACTTTATCCACGAAATTCCTCTAAGTTTGCCATTTACTATAAGCTGAACAGGATAATGGCTCCAGCCGTCATTATTGTATTGACGGTAGTCATAACCAAGCATCTTTACTTTTGCGGAACCGTATTTTTGCCGGCAATATTGTAAGAGCTCACTATCTGCAAGTTCTTCAAAGCGGGGAGTATGTATCGGATAGTGTTTGTATTCTAAATAATTATTCGATTGATAATCTACTCCCAACAATTTCATCGGAGCAAATGACAGAATCATGATAAATTTCACCTTGCCTTTCAAAATACACTGACTAAAGAACGCATCGAATACTATGATTCCCCCCTCGGCTATCCGAGGGGGGTAAATATTATTTAAACATAATTTCCGCAGTGCGTAAGTTCGATCATGCAGACATCCTCCGCGGTAATAATGACCTCCGCGCCGCCGAGGGTCCGCGCTCTCTTAGACACAGCCACGGTGACGGGTCTGTCGGGAAGAACATCAAACCAGTTGTCGGACAGGTCGAGAACATATTTATCGTGCGTCAGTGCGCAGGCGTGCATGAAGCTTTCCGTCTGCACCGTAAGCAGGAACGCGTCCTCGGTTTCCTCCAGCGTGAACGAAGCGGGGCAGTCTCGGAAGGCAAACTCCCTCGGGCGTACAAAAAATTCCGTTCCGCGGCAGATCTCCTCATCCTCCGAAACCACGGAGAATTCCACGAATCGCGAACGCTTTTCCCACATATCCGTGATGTATTCCGAAAGGTCAAGCGTGAGTATATCCTCCGCGCAGAAAGGAGCGGCGGTGAAGTTGTGCTCTCCCTCGAAAATTTTCTCGCCGTTTTCGCCGCGCAGCGCGAATTTAAGCACGCAGGGGAGCGGCTCGGAAAGCTCGGAGGATACGTTGAAGCGCACCTTTTCCGCGCCGTCCGCGGCGCAGCTTACCAGCAGCGGCGCGAAGAACCTCCGCGCATAATAATGCAGACCTTTTTTGTTCCCAAAGTAGTCTATCGACGACCACGATATCATCGGCGCGCAGTCATTCACCTGCCAGTACAGCGCGCCCATGCTTATCCCGCGGTGGCGGCGCAGGTGCTCAACGTCATACTTTATGCACTCCGCCTGAACAAGCTGCGAAGCGTATATCATGCCCTTTATCGTTTTCGGGATGAGGGTCATCTGCGCCATATAAAACATCAGCTTTTCGTTGCCAAGCTCGCACTTCTGGTGAGCCTGCATAACGTTGGAGCAGATGTTCGGGTCGTCCTCCTCGCTGAAATAGCGCACGGTCTTGTAGTCGGGCAGGCTTTCGAAGCCGAATTCCGAGCAGAAGCGGTGGGTGTATTTTCTGAATTCTTCGATGGGCTTAAAGCTGTGCCATACCGACCAGAAGTGGCTGTCGCCGAGGTGAGTGGTGGAGCTGTTTGTAAAGCAGCGGCTGTTTTCGTATATTCCGCCGCCGGTGCTGGGGGAGCTGGGCCAGTAGGGGACATCGCTGCGGCAGTCGTCTATCGCTGAGGGGATTATCCCCGCGGAATGCGGGAACGTTCCGCCGTTTTTAACTGCGGCGAGGATATTCTCAAGGAAATCCCGCTCGGCGCCAGTGTCCTCGCTGCCGAATATTTTGCGGTAGCATTCCTTTGCAG
>CAVIFG010000291.1:0-2893 GCA_963641955.1 Escherichia coli | reverse complement strand
CGAAATACACAGGCACGGGTCTTGGCATGGCGATAACAAAGGAGCTTGTCGACCTTATGGGCGGAACCATAAAGGCAGAAAGCAAGCTTGGCGAAGGCTCGAAATTCACGGTGGAAATCCCATTTGAGCTTTGCAGCGAAAGCATTGCGGAAGAAAAGCCGCACAGCGACGATGAAATTTCCCTCGGCGGGATGAATATTCTGCTGGCGGAGGACAACGACCTCAACCTCGAAATCGCAAAATTCCTGCTGGAGGACGCAGGTGCGACCGTTGTTCCCGTATTCAACGGCAGGCAGGCTCTTGAAAAATTCGAGAGCGAACCGCCGTGCACATTCGATGTTATAATGATGGACGTTATGATGCCGGAAATGGACGGACTTGCTGCCGCACAGGCAATAAGATCATCCGACAAGAGCGACGCGAAAACCGTTCCGATAATCGCAATGACCGCAAACGCATTCTCCGAGGACGTGAAAAAATGCAAGGCGGCGGGCATGGACGAGCATATCGCAAAGCCGCTGGATATTCAGAAAACATTAAGTATCATCGCGAAATTCCATAAATAATACCTGCTCCGCATTTACATAATGCGGAGCTTTTTATAACAAAAAATCAGGCGCAGCCTTAAACTGCGCCCGATTTATTAAAAACTATGATTTGCAGGACATTAAAGCGTTATGCCCTCGCCGCTGCTTTCGCTGTCGGTTTCGCGGAGCGTGAACGCGCCGACCAGTTCCTTGAGCGTTTCAGCCTGTGCGGAAAGCTCCTCGGAAGCCGCCGCGGATTCCTCCGCAGTTGCAGAGTTGGTCTGAACGACATTGGATATCTGCTCGATACCGACGGATATCTGATTGATGGAATCGGAAGCTTCCTTGGCGGAATCGGAGATCTTCGCGCTGATAGCGGATACCTCAGAGGAAGAAGCTACCGCTGCGTTCATCATTTCAGCCGCTTCGTTTACGAGGGTGTTGCCGTTTTCTATCGCGGAAACAGTGCCCTCGATCATTGCAGTGGTGTTCTGCGCAGCCTCGGCGGACTTCGCCGCAAGGTTTCTTACCTCGTCCGCAACGACTGCAAAGCCCTTTCCTGCTTCACCTGCTCTTGCCGCCTCGATCGCTGCGTTAAGAGCAAGTATATTGGTCTGGAATGCGATGTCCTCGATGGTCTGGATGATCTTCTTGGTTTCATCGGAGGATGTGCTTATCTCGTTCATTGCTTCAATAAGGCTGTTCATCTTTTCGGCAGCTTCGGTCAGCTTGTCGCCTGCTTCGCCTGTCTTTACGCTTGCCGCGCCTGCGTCCTTGGCATTGCCGGTGATCATATCCGCAACAACGCTGATGGTCGCCGCAAGCTCCTCAACGGAGGAAGCCTGCTCGGTAGCACCCTGCGAAAGCGCCTGTGCGCCTGCAGAAACCTGATCGGATCCCGCCGCAACCTGATCGGAAGCGGTGCTGATTCTCGCCATGGTGGCACTGAGCTTGTGGTTGATATCGCGCACATATGTGAGCAGGCGGCTGTAATCGCCGACATAATACTTCTCGCCCTGTGCCGTATGAACGTTAAGGTTGCCCGCAGACATTGCCTCGAGAATACGTCCGATATCATTGATTATGCTGTTAAGGCTGTTGACAACAGTGGTTGTAGCGTCGGAAAGTCTGCCTGTTTCGTCCTTGGTGTTTACAACAGGAACGGGGCTTGTAAGGTCGCCCTCCGCAAGCTTTTCAATACGCTCGGTGCAAACTCTTACGGAGTTGCCGATCTTCTTACCGAGGTAAATAGAAACGAATGTAGCGGAGCCGCACGCCAGAACAAGCACGATTATAGTAAGAACCACAGAGCGGTATGTACTGGACATAAAATCTGCCTTCGGCGCATAAACTGCCATCGACCAGCCGTCGGAGCCTGTAATAGGAGAATATGCAAGGTACTTACTTACGCCGTTAAGGGTGTATTCTGCAAAGCCGCTCTCGCCTGCTCTCATTTTCTGATGGCATTCTGCAAGGGTCTTATAACCGCCCTGACCTGTTGTATCAGCGGCAGCAAGCTCCTCGATGTTCTCGCCGTTTATAACGACCTGGCTGTCTGTATCAGCAATGGTATCGCCATTTTTGTCTATTATGTAGGCGCTGCAATTCTCGCTGACCTTAATATCTCTTACGATATCATTAAGGAACTCGGTATCGGGAACGAGGAAAACGCAGCCCGTTGCCTTGCCGCCGTCGATGCCCTTATCCCAGATAGGCGCAGCAACTATAGAAATAAGATCGCCGGTAAGTCTGGAAACAATGGGTTCGGTAATGGTCACCTTGCCGTTCATTGCGTTCTTGAAATACTCTCTGTCGGAATAATTTTTTCCGTCAAGGCAGTCACCGTTTGCGTCAATGATATTACAGCTCATAAGGTCGAACTGTTCTATCGCCTGCGCAGTTATCTCGTTCAGCTCCGCCTTAGTGGTGGAGGGATCCGAAAGAGTCGGCAGCGAGCCAAGCTCTCTGACGATGTTGGAATAGGACTTGACCTCCCAATATACGCGGTTTGACGCGATCTGCGCCGCCGCCTCCATGCTGTTGTCAACAAGGTTGACGGTGTTATTGAATGTCATTATGCACGAAAAAGCACCCAAAACCGCCAATGATATGCTGACAGTAAGAATACAGCTTATCAATATTTTTGCTCCGATGGATTTCATTGATCTACCTCCCAATAATTCAACGGAATTACTGCATGACCGTCTGCAAATTTTTCAAAAGGCTGTTCTGCACAGGGATTTCAAAAGGCAGGCGAGATCTGTGGTAATTACCTCAACTAATATTATATCACAAACGAGCTCCCAAATCAAGCCATTTTTCGACTTTTTTCAAAAACACCTCTATGCTAATTCACTAATCTTTAC
>CAVIFG010000290.1:0-2894 GCA_963641955.1 Escherichia coli | reverse complement strand
CCCCGCCGTGAAGTTCCACGCGTGCCTGAAACCCCACCCATCCCCAGCGACATCCCCCTCCCCGAGGAACTCCCCGACGGCACCACGAAAGCCATCCGCACCAAAATACGCGCCGTCGTTGAGGAAGCGCGGCAGACCGCGCAGAGCGCTCCCATACCGAAAAAGCCCGCCCCCGACCGCGTGAACATCAGCTATATAACCGGCAAGCCCATAATCCCGCAGACCATCTCCGCGGATGAACTGGCGTATCCCGCCGACGCACCCGAGCTAGGAAACCGCCCCGAGGACGCCGCCATGGAAGAAAAAATAAAGCAGATGCGCGAGATAAACAAGGTGTTCTACAACGGCTATATGCGCACCCGCTGTGCCGAGGAGAGCATGGTTAAGCAGGGGCTTTTCATGGCGGACGTCACCGATGACTACGGCAGGGTCGCTTTCTGCGGAACGCCGCGCCCCATATACGCCGCGCTGTCCAATGCGCAGCTCCGCACCTACTTCACATGGCGCACGGATGTCCGCCGCGGAGTTTACAACGACATCGACAAGCCCTATGTCCAGCTTTACTGCTACGAACTGCTTAATATCATCGGCTGCATATCCGCCGCTGACGCGTTCTCCCGCCTGCTTGACCTGTGGGAAAATATGCGGGATAAAGCCGCGTGGCTCGACAATACTATGCCGCGCTGGCTGAAGGATTTCTATGCCTTCAACGATATCTCCGCGCAGTACCCCGATATTTCCTCCTGCCTTAAATGGGGCGGGGGAGTGTGCGACAAAAAGGCCGCGCAGATGTTCGACAAAAATTACGACGACTGCCTTGACCGCCTCGCGGAATACTCCGCCTACAACATACGCGGCAGCAGATTTATCACCGACGAAACCACCCCGCTGATGAACGGCGCACTTTCCGCGGTGCTCTCCGCACTGGACGGTTATTTTGCCGAAAAGGGTATATCCCTGTTCGAAATACTCTGCGGAAAGCTTAAAAAGGACTTTTCATGGTCGCCCTTTTCGGGGGCTTATGTCGACCTGGACAGGATGGACGGCTTCCGCACGGTAAGGATAAACGAGCTGGAGCGATACTGCGTAAAGCGCGGCGAGCAGGTGCTTGAAAAACTCGAGCCTGCGCCCTGCCGCGGATTTATCGGATTTGTCCTCAAAAGCACGGAATCCGAACTCCGCCGCGCAGCGGGCTTCCGCCATACCATCGCCCCGAATATTACCATGGCGCTGAACGACTTCCGCAACCGCGACAGATTAACGGAAGCAGTGTCCGACGAGGAATTTACCAAGGTGATATCCGAAGCCGCCGCAGGCTGGTGCGAAAAAAACGGCATCCGCCCCGCCCCGACGAAAAAGGAGATAAAGTCCGCAAAAGCAGTTGATTTCGGGGATACTCCGCCGAAGATCCCCGCAAAGCCCGTAAAAATAGACATCGACATTTCCCGCCTTGCAGATATCCGCGAACGCTCGGATGAACTCGCGAAAAAACTCATCATCGAGGAGGAAGAGGATGTCCCCGTCGTCCGGGCGGAGGAGATCGCGCACAGCATTGCCGAGGATGATTTTGACGAAAAGGTCAGCGCCTGCGCGGAGCTTTCGCGGGATCTTTCGGGATTATCGGGGGAATGGCACGATTTCGCGGAGCGGCTGGACGGAACGGAGATATCCGTACTTTCTGCGCTGATAAACGGAAACGCCGCGGAATACTGCCGAAGCATAGGAGAAATGCCCGAAACGATGTACGAGCGCATAAATACCGCCGCGCTGGATACCGTGGCGGATATCGTGATAGAAAACGGGGAGATCATCCCGGATTACGAGGAGGATATTAAAAAGGTCGCCGCCTGCGCGGAGTAAATATGTTCGGGGGCTGTGATTTCATTGCATTTTCACATTTTCGTTATGGTTTAATCAAATTAGTGCGGTATTATATAATCACATTAAGGATACAGACACCGAACAAGCGGCACACGACACGGAGCCTACCGCGAAGCAAAGGGCACCGAGAAGTCAATGTCGTTTTACATAAATATACCTCCCCCGATCTTTTGTGCGTTTTCCTTCCTTTTTTCGCATGAAAGACCACACCCCCGCAGTTGCACGCTGTGGGGGTTTTCTCCTTTTTTGGGGGTATATTTTGCCGCGCAGTCAATTGAAATATAGGGCTTACGGATTATCATATAGTTTTAATGGCGCACATACACACGGTCAAGGGGTGATGGTATATTATAATATCAAGTGCAACACAAAAAATGTAGACTTCATACAGACATTCGTATAAAATATAATTACCACGAAACAAAAGACACGGAGGAAAGTATGAAGCCCTACAAGCTGAATTATGAGATAGGGGAAAGCTATATCTCCAACGAGGGCAGCGAATACGCAGAAAATTGTGTTGACTTACAGGGCATAAAGCGGTATAATATATTTGGATAACTTTAAGTGGGTAGACTATGATGAACGCAAGGGAGGAGTATTATGATTTTTTCTCATGAACGATATTGTCCTAAATGTGGAAAAAATTAAAATTGGCTGCCCCAACAAAGGAATTGCTGCCTAATAGGGTTGGGAATTCTTCGAATGGAGTATCCTACTATTATCCTTCCAAAAAGCGTTATCGCAGTATCACATCACACCCGACTTCAAATTATTCAACTACTATCGCTAACAAACTTTATTACCCCGGTGTATTAAACTCAAAGCACATACTTTATGATAAGTCAGGATGGAACATAGTACCTATAGAAAATACTAAACGCAAATTGAAAAAGGATGGACTTTGGATATTCTCGCCGGAAATGGTGTTCTTTTGTGGTAATTGTAAACAAAAATTATCTATCAATTTAAACCCGACTGCAAAAAGTGGAACAGCAGCCTTGGCTTTATTC
>CAVIFG010000289.1:0-2911 GCA_963641955.1 Escherichia coli | reverse complement strand
GTGCTGTGTTATGATTAAATTGTGGATATAAAATATCCATTAGGGTTACATATTGGATGAATTGGTAGTTAGATAGGAGGGTGCTTATTATGTCCAAGGCAAAAAAGATAATTCTGATAGTTGTGCTTATACTGCTCACACTTTCGACGATAGTGAACAGTCTGCTGATTTATGCGCTGTTTTGGCATGTTCAGACAACGCAAACGGATTTTTTCAGCATATATTCATTTCTTACCCCGAACGACAACTTTATGAAGGTTGAGGACATCGGATATATAAGACTGGGTGCGTCTGGTCTGCCGGATGATGTTATCCCGTCGCCCGAGGCTCTGGAAAACGGGAAGGTGCGGCTGTACACCTATGACGAGATCCGCCCCGAGCTTGAAGCCGCCGCTGCAAGGCGTAACGCAGGTGAAGAACAGTAAAAAAAACAAGCCGCACGGCGAAACCCGTGCGGCTAAGATTTTATTCCGGAATGACCCTGATATGCTTTTTATATGCGAACACCATAAATATTATCGAAAGCACGCAGGCGGTTATTTCCGCGATGGGATACGCGAACCATATATCGTCAACGCTCATGGTATTCATCAATATGATGATTGCCGGCAGGAGAACTATTCCCTGACGAATGGCGGAGATGATAAGCGAAAGGTATCCCTTTCCGAGCGCCTGATATACCGCGCTGAAAAGTATCGCGACGCCCGAGAAAACAAAGCTGGAGGCGATTATTCTGAACGCCCTTGCGGCGGGCTCGATGGTTTCCGCGGAGGGATTGAACATCGACAGCAGCAGGTGCGGGAAAACGCACAGCAGCACTGTTCCCAGTATCATTATCACCGTGGCGGCGATGAGCGAGAACGTTATCGTGTCGGTTATGCGCTTGCGGCGGCGGGCGCCGTAGTTATAGGCGATTATTGGGATTATTCCGTTGTTCAGACCGAAAACGGGCATACATACGAAGCTCTGTATCTTGAAATAAACTCCGAGGATCCATACGTTAAGTTCGGAAACGGGAAGAAGAATGGCGTTGATGACGGTCAATATGATAGAATTGAGCGCCTGCATGATTATCGAGGGAAGTCCCACCTGATAAATCGTGAGTATCATTGCGCCGTGGGGCTTCATTGCGCGGATGTCGATTTTTACTTCCTTAACGCGGACGAAGATAATGACCACAGCAAAGGCGGCGGCAATTATCTGACCCGCAACGGTGGCGATAGCGGCTCCTGCAACTCCCATGGCGGGGAAACCGAGCCAGCCGAAAATAAGGATAGGGTCGAGGATGATGTTTATTACCGCGCCGACAAGCTGGAGTATCATGGACCAGAGGGCGTTGCCGGTGCCCTGCATGATACGCTCGCAGTTGATCTGAATGAATAATCCGAAGCTGAAGCAGGTGACTATTCTTAAATAGGTAATGCCCATGTCGGCAAGCTCGGCGTTATCCGCGGCGGAGGCGAAGAACATCTCCGAGAAGAATAATCCGAAGATCAGGAACGCAGCGTAGCTGCACACGGCAAGGAAAAAGCCCTGGTTTGCGGCGATCTCGGCGTCCTTGAAGTTTTTCTCGCCCAGCTTGCGTGAAAGAAGGCTGGATGTGCCGACGCCTGTGCCGATGGATACCGCCAGCATAAGAAGCTGTATCGGAAAGGCAAGAGAAATAGCCTTAGTGGCGTTTTCGTTTATCTGTGCGACGAATACGCTGTCCACTATATTATATAATGCCTGCACAAGGTTGGATATCATAAGGGGCAGCGCCATGGATATTACAAGCTTTTTTATAGGCATAACGCCAAGCTTGTTTTCGCGGGGTAATGCTTGTTCGTTCATTTTATACTTCCTTTATATTATATTACAACTATATAAGTTTAGCACAATGGGCGCAAAGTGTCAATATATAAGGAATAAACATATGTGGTTTGTGCAAATTGCTTATCGGGAGTATTAAGATATGGTTAAGAACAGATAAAAATGACGAAGATGAAAAAAATATCGAAAAACTGTTGACAAAGAGCGAAAAGAGTGGTATAATACAAAAGCTGTCCAATACGAGGGCAAGCGGTTATAGAACATCGAAAAAAGGTTTTGAAAAAAGTCTTGAATGTACTTGACAAAATCAAAAAGATGTGATATAATAGATAAGCTTTCCGAAATCACCTAATTTTGAGTGAGTTTGGTTGAAGAAAAATTGAATTTTTTCTAAAAAACCACTTGACAAACTCGAGAGAGTGTGATATAATGGATAGGCTCCCGAAAAGGGGTCACACGAAAGCGGTCAAGAAAAACTTCAAAGAAATTTGAAAAAGTACTTGACAAAAACCGCTGAATGTGATATAATGAATAAGTCAGCGCGAGAGCGAATGACTTAACAAGCTCCTTGAAAATTGAACAATATGATAAACGAATTAACATTACCTTGTCGATTCTTCGGCAGAAATACCGGAGTTGAGAAACAAGAAAATTCTGGATAAACACAGATTGCGTTAATTAAATTAACGTTAGCGTTTATCTGAACTAGGTTAAAGCGCAGAGATGCGATTTAATACAAACTTTAAAGAGTTTGATCCTGGCTCAGGACGAACGCTGGCGGCACGCCTAACACATGCAAGTCGAGCGGAGATTGAGAGCTTGCTCTCATGATCAGCGGCGGACGGGTGAGTAACACGTGAGCAACCTGCCTTTCAGAGGGGGACAACAGTTGGAAACGACTGCTAATACCGCATAATGTCATCGACCGGCATCGGTTGATGACCAAAGGAGCAATCCGCTGAAAGATGGGCTCGCGTCTGATTAGATAGTTGGTGAGGTAACGGCCCACCAAGTCGACGATCAGTAGCCGGACTGAGAGGTTGATCGGCCACATTGGGACTGAGACACGGCCCAGACTCCTACGGGAGGCAGCAGTGGG
>CAVIFG010000288.1:0-2934 GCA_963641955.1 Escherichia coli | reverse complement strand
GTAATATGCTCCGCGGAAGCGGCGGCGCAGCTTACCATTCCCCCCGACGAACTTGAAAAGCGCACCGTAAATATATCCGAGGGGGATGAGATATCCCAGGATGAGATCGTAGCGCGCCTTACCGCGGCGGGATTTGTGAGAACAGACCTCATCGAAGGCGCGGGGCAGTTTTCCGTCCGCGGTGGTATCATCGACGTATTCCCGCCGAGCTCGATAAAGCCGTTCAGAATCGAACTCTGGGGCGACAGCGTGGACAGCATTTCCGAATTTGACCCCGACACGCAGCGCCGCACCGAGGGCAGGGAAACCATCTGCATTTCCCCCGCCTGCGAAACGCTGTTCGACAGCGACGCGGAACTCTGCGCGCGCATCGAAAAGATGGTTTCAAAAATACGCGGAAAGCGCGCCGAGGAACTTAAGCGCGGCTTTATGGACGATGTGGAGAAGCTCCGCGGCGGCGTGTCACTGCACAGCACGGACAGATATTTCCCGCTGTGCTATGATTCCGAAGCGACGGTGTTCGATTACGCGAAGTCCGTTTTCGTCTGCGAGAACGTCACCGTCCGCGAAAGCTACCGCGCAACTGCGCTGCA
Organism: Escherichia coli; assembly: GCA_963641955.1. GTDB lineage: Bacteria > Bacillota > Clostridia > Oscillospirales > Ruminococcaceae > CAG-115. Next base: position 2,341 of record CAVIFG010000288.1, on the reverse strand, counting down.
GCACGTTGAGGACCTGAAAATCCTCTCCGACGACGGCAGGGTGTGCAAGGGCAACGAGCGCTTCATGCTGACGAAAAGCGAGCTGTACAGCGCCCTTGACGGCAGGACGCGGGTGTATTTCGATTCGTTTATGCGCGGCGGCGGGATGGAGCTAGGCACCGTGATAAACGTCCGCGCGGCGGTGCAGACATCGCCGTGGAGCGGCGAGTACAAGCTGCTTGAGGAGGAAATGAGCAGCTATCTTTCCCGTGGGTTCAGCTGCCTTGTCTTTGCGGGAACGGACAAGGGCGCGCACACCCTCGCTTCCGACCTTATCGACGACGGGTTCAGCGCGGTGTATTCCGCGGAGCCATCCACCCCTGTGGAGGGGCAGGTCATCGTATGTCCCGGCACGCTTTCCGCGGGGCTGGAGTACAGCGAGGGCGGACTTGCGGTGTTCACGCATACCGCGGTGCACGCGGAGCGCAGACGAGCCCCGAAGAAAAAGCGCGGCGAGGAGATACGCTCGCTGTCGGATATTTCGGTGGGAGATCTTGTGGTGCATTACTCCCACGGTATCGGCGTTTTCGACGGCGTTCACAAAATACAGACGCAGGGCGTCGCAAAGGATTATATACGGATACGCTATGCCGGGGCGGATGTGCTCCATGTTCCCGTTACACAGCTTGACCTTGTTTCGCGCTACATCGGCACGGGCGATACCAGCACCGTAAAGCTCAATAAACTCAACTCCGACCAGTGGCAGAAATCCAAGGCGAAAGCAAAGGCGGCGGCGCGGGAGATGGCTTCCGAGCTTATCGCGCTGTATTCAAAGCGCATGAAATCGCAGGGCTTTGCATTCCCCGAGGACGACTCCATGCAGGAGGATTTCGAGCAGCATTTCAACTATATCGAAACCGATTCGCAGCTGCGCTGTATCGACGAAATAAAATCCGATATGCAGAAGCCGCAGCCGATGGAGCGACTGCTCTGCGGCGACGTTGGCTTCGGCAAGACCGAGGTGGCGCTGCGTGCGGCGTTCAAGTGCATTGAATCCGGCAAGCAGTGCGCAATTCTCGTTCCGACCACCGTGCTCGCATGGCAGCATTATCAGACGGCAAGGGCGCGCATGGAGGGCTTCCCGGTGAATATCGCGCTGATGTCGCGGTACCGCTCCGCTTCGGAGCAGCGTGAGGTTCTGCGTATGCTCTCGACAGGGCGGATAGACCTTGTTATCGGCACGCACCGTATCATACAGAACGATATAAAATTCAAGGATCTCGGGCTTGTTATCATTGACGAGGAGCAGCGCTTCGGCGTTGCGCACAAGGATAAATTCAAGGAGATGTTCAGCGGGGTGGATATCCTCTCGCTGTCCGCGACGCCTATCCCGCGCACGCTTAACATGGCGATGAGCGGCATACGCGATATGAGTATTCTTGACGAGCCGCCGCAGGACAGGCAGCCTGTTTCCACCTATGTCCTCGAGCACGACTGGAGCGTTATCGCGCAGGCGATACGCAAGGAGCTGCGCCGAAACGGGCAGGCTTATTATATCCACAACAGGATTGATTCCATCTACGGCTGCGCCGACCATCTTCAGGAGCTTATCCCCGAAGCGAGGATAGGCGTTGCGCACGGCCGCATGACCGAGGAGCAGATACTCGAGGTATGGCGGAAGCTTCTTGACGGCGAGCTTGATGTGCTGGTCTGCACGACGATAATCGAAACGGGCGTGGATGTCCCGAATGTAAACACGCTCATCATCGAGGACGCGGACTACATGGGGCTTGCGCAGCTTCATCAGCTCCGCGGGCGCGTCGGCAGAACAAACAAGCGCGCGTATGCGTATTTTACGTTCAAGCCCGGCAAGGTGCTTTCGGAGCTTTCGCAGCGCAGGCTGGACGCGATACGCGAGTTCACGCAGTTCGGCAGCGGCTTCAGAATCGCCCTGCGCGACCTTGAGATACGCGGCGCGGGAAATATCCTTGGTGCAAGCCAGTCGGGGCACCTTGCAAACGTCGGGTATGAGATGTATCTGCAGCTTCTGGACGAGGCTGTAAGGGAAGAAAGGGGCGAGGTGAACGTCCACAAGGAAGAGTGCCTTGTCGACATCAGAATCGACGCGTACATTCCCGAAACGTATATCTCAAATCAGGCGCAGCGCGTGGACTGCTACCGCAAGATAGCGCGCATACAGACCGAGGAGGACAGCTACGACGTTATCGACGAGCTTATCGACCGCTACGGCGAGCCGCCCGCTTCGGTAAAGGGGCTTGTGGATGTTGCGCGGCTGAGGAACATGGCTTCCGCTTCGGGAATAGTTGAAATATCGCAAAACGGCGACGACATGATATTCTAC
>CAVIFG010000287.1:0-2963 GCA_963641955.1 Escherichia coli | reverse complement strand
CCGACATTCATTGCGATAAGACAGCGTGATTTCGTGGGCGAGCTTTCTGTAAAGGTAAAGCTCAGCGGCGGCGAAGCGGGTATCACTGCTTATATGTGCGAGTCGGAGCATTATGACGCTGCACTCCGAAAGACAGAAAACGGCTTCGAGGCGGTAGAGAAACTCAACCTCGGCGATATCAAGCACATTCAGAATACGGCTGCGCTCGAAAGCAGCGAAGCTGTGCTGAAACTCCGCATGGATAACTACGGCTACAATTTCTCCGTTGTTACCGACAAGGGCGAAACATTCCTCGGCGGCGCACAGTCGAAGTATCTTACAAGTGAGGTTTCCGGTGGATTTACGGGCGTTGTCCTCGGACTTTACGCAGTGGGCGGAACCGCAGAATTTACAGATTTTGAATACAGGATAGGCTGATAAAATGCCGCGCGGGAACGCTTCCGTGCGGCAATTTTTTGTTGACAAGTGCAGGTTAATGTGATATAATTATTATGTTGTTTTTGCAGCAAAACGTTAAACAGATATTGAAAGGGAGATAAAAGATGGGCGGATTTTTTGGAGTTGTTTCTGAGGAGAGCTGTACCAACGACCTTTTTTTCGGGGTCGATTATCACTCTCACCTCGGCACACGCAGGGGCGGCATGGCGGTTTATGGCGACGGAAGCTTTAAGCGTTCCATCCATAACATTGAGCACGCTCCGTTTAGAACAAAGTTCGAGGACGACCTCGATGAGCTTGAGGGTAATCTCGGAATAGGCTGTATTTCAGACAACGAGCCGCAGCCGCTTCTTGTAAAATCCCACCTCGGAAGCTATGCGATAACCACCGTAGGCATCATCAACAATATTGACGAGCTTGCGGAAATGTCGCTTAACAACGGCTTTTCGCACTACCTTGAAATGAGCAGCGGTAAGCTTAACCCCACCGAGGTAGCCGCGTCCCTTATCAACCAGAAAAAGACAATCACCGAGGGTATCCGCTATGTGCAGGAGGTCGTGAAAGGCTCCCTTACCATGCTGATAATGACCCCCGAGGGCATCTACGCCGCCCGCGACAGGATGGGAAGAACTCCCTGCTGCATCGGTAAAAAGGACGGCGCGCGCTGCGTTTCATTTGAAAGCTTCGCGTATCTGAACCTCGGCTATACGGACGAGCATGAACTCGGCCCCGGCGAGGTGGATTTCGTTACCAAGGACGGCTACGAGGTTCTTCAGAAGCCGCAGGAGGAGATGAAGATATGCACCTTCCTGTGGATATACTACGGCTACCCGACCTCTTCCTATGAGGGGGTGAATGTCGAGCAGATGCGCTATCGCTGCGGTGATATGCTCGCAGCAAGGGATGACGTGCGCACGGATATCGTAGCTGGCGTGCCCGATTCGGGAACAGCCCACGCGATAGGATATGCAAACCGTTCCGGAATTCCGTTTGCGCGCCCGTTCATCAAGTACACTCCCACATGGCCGCGTTCTTTCATGCCGACAAACCAGACAAGACGCAATCTTATCGCAAAGATGAAGCTTATCCCCGTGGAAGCGCTTATCCATGACAAGAGTATGCTGCTTATCGACGACTCCATCGTAAGAGGAACGCAGCTCGGCGAAACAACAGAGTTTCTTTACCGCAGCGGAGCTAAGGAAGTACATATCCGTCCCGCGTGCCCGCCGCTTCTTTTCGGCTGCAAGTATCTGAATTTCTCCCGCTCCAAGAGTGAGCTTGACCTTATAACCCGCCGCGTTATACTTAAAAAGGAGGGCTGCTGCACCCCCGAGCTTCTTGAGGAATACAGCGATCCCGACTCTCCGAAGTACGCCGAAATGCTCGAAGAGATACGCAAGGAACTGAACTTTACATCCCTGCGGTATCATCGTCTTGACGACATGATCGAATCTGTCGGCATTCCCGGCTGCAAACTTTGCACATATTGCTGGAACGGCAAGGAATAAAATATAAAAGAGCCGCAGGCGTAAAACCTGCGGCTTGATTGTTTATTTAAGGAGTATCCGCTCGTCGCAGTATTCGCAGATGAGGAAATCTCCGAACTTTCTGAACTTTTTCGGGAGATACTTTTCCGTCTGCGTTATGCAGCGGGGATTTGTGCAGCACACATCGGGATGGGTAACGCCTGTGAACAGCGGCTTCGTGCGGGGCGTGTTGTTCAGCACTGTGAGTATCAGCGCCATGCGGACGAACATTCCATTGTTTGCCTGCCTGAAATACGCCGCGCGGGGATCGTCGTCCACCGCAACTTCAATTTCGTTGACCCTCGGCAGCGGGTGCATAACGATCATGTCCTTCTTTGCAAACTGCATTTTGTCTTTGGTGAGGCAGTAGGTATCGCGCTGGCTGAGGTATTCCTCGCGGCTTTCGAAGCGTTCCTGCTGGATGCGCGTCATATAAAGCATATCAAGCTGCGGCAGAACTTCGTCGATGGTGGTGACCTCGGTGAACTCGCAACCGCGTGCGATAAGCACATCCTTTATGTAGGACGGCAGGGCAAGCGACGGAGTGGAGATAAGGATGAATTTGTTGCCGTGGTAGCAGGAAAGCGCCTTGAGCAGTGTGTGAACGGTGCGGCCGTTTTTAAGGTCGCCGCATAATCCTATCGTAAGGTTGTCCAACCTGCCAAGCTCAAGCTTCAGCGTAAGCAGGTCGGTGAGGGTCTGCGTGGGGTGGAGGTGACCGCCGTCGCCCGCGTTGATAATAGGACAATCGGCACAAAGCGCCGCGGCTTTCGCGGAGCCTTCCTGCGAGTGCCGCATGACAAGTATGTCGGAATAGGTGCTGACGATTTTTATGGTGTCTTTGAGGTTTTCACCCTTGCTGACGGAGGAGTTTCCGGGGTTATCGAACCCGATAATGTTGCCGCCAAGGCGTATCATCGCCGCCTGAAAGCTCATCTGTGTGCGGGTGGAAGGCTCGTAGAAAAGTGTTGCCATTATCTTGCCCCTGCACTTGTCGGC
>CAVIFG010000286.1:0-2972 GCA_963641955.1 Escherichia coli | reverse complement strand
GCGGATTTGCCTCCTGCGAGATAGGCAACAAGCTCACCGAGGAAGAGCAGTGGGCAAAGATAAAGCTGATAAACGATATCTCAGAGGAAGTCTGGGGCAAGTAAACCGAATATATTTCCCCCGCAGGTCATTATAGCTTGCGGGGGAATTTTGTGTTTCTGTAGAGCCGGCAGGTAATTACATCGGCGGAAACAGCGCAGGAATGTGTTCGGGTTTATTAATGTTAGTGCTGCGGTACAATGTTGATATTCGGCATAACAGAGCCGTTTGAAGCGATATTCGGAAAACCGCTTGCAATTCTGCGGGTTTTGTGGTATTTTATTTTTACAGGGTCACCTGTTACAAAAAAGCAAATGTGCAGAACAACAAGGAGGAATCATCATGGATTTTCAGATCGTGCTGCCGGGCAAAACAGTAGCCGGCAAAGGCGCATTATCCCGCGCGGGACTTGAGAAATACGGAAAGAAGCCGCTTATCGTCACCGGAAAATACACGGCAAAGTCGGCCGCTGCGGAAGAGCTTCTGAAATACGCGCCGAACGGCGTTATTTTTGACGGAATAACCGGCGAACCTACCGTTGAGATGATAAACGCAGGCGTTGCGGCGTATCACGATAATTCCTGCGACCATGTCATCGGAATAGGCGGAGGGAGCGCGCTGGACAGCGCAAAGGCGATAGCCGCCATGTCCACGCTCGGCGGAAATATTGCGGACTACATGGGCAGAGATATCGACGGTGAATTCCCGCCGATGATACTTATTCCTACCACCGCGGGAACAGGCTCCGAAGCGACAAAATTCACCATCATCACCGATACCGAAAAGGATATCAAAATGCTGCTCAAGGGTGATAAGCTTCTGCCCGACCTTGCCGTGCTGGATTATTCGTATACCATCTCGTCGCCGAAGTCCATTACCGCGGCAACGGGAATGGACGCGCTGACCCATGCGATAGAAAGCTACACATCCCGAAAGGCGAACCCCATTACTGATACCTTCGCGCTGTCTGCGCTGAAAAGAATTTTCGCTAATCTTCCCGTCGCGTACAATGATCCCGAAAATGAATATGCCCGCGAACAAATGCTGATAGCGGCGTATGAAGCAGGCGTATGTATAAACAATGCTTCCGTAACCATAGTCCACGGAATGAGCCGTCCCATCGGTGCGCTTTTCCATGTCCCGCACGGTATATCCAACGCTATGCTGGATATCAAGTGCCTTGGGTTTGCAGCGCAGGGGGCCGCGGATAAGTTTGCGGCAGCGGCACGCTCTATAGGAGTGTCCGAAAGTGGCGATGATAATGCGGCTGCACAGGATTTCCTGACGGCGCTTGAGAAGCTGTGCCGCGCGGTGGAGATACCCACGCTTGCGGAATACGGCATAGACCGTGAGAAGTTTTTCTCCGTTATGGATAAAATGGCGGACGACGCCCTCGCGAGCGGAAGCCCGTCGAATACCATCAGAGAGGTAACAAAGCAGGATATACTGAACATTTATGCTTCCCTGTGGGATTGATTAAATCTGTTGTGCCGCGGCATAAATAATTACTGTGCTCGGGGCACAAATTACGCGTATTTGGCGCGATTTTCGCGAAAAAGGTTGACACAGCACAATAATCACGCTATAATCAGATACATAAAGCAACGGCGCTTGAAGCTCACAGAGTTTCGGGCGCCGTTTTGTTTTAGTAAGACAGAAATACAGAAGCAAAGGAGAGTTTTTATGTACACTTGCAGCTATGACAGAATGAAGGACAAAATCGAAACTTTCAGCAAATTCGGCGACGCAGGCCACGGCGGAATTACCCGTTATTCGCTTTCGCCCGAAGCTATTCAGGCAAGGAATGAATTCCGCCGCAGAATGGAAGCGATAGGCGCGACCATTGAAGTTGACGATGTTGCTTGTATGTATGCAACGCTCCCCGGCTCCGACCCGAATGCAAAGCGCATCGTAATGGGCTCCCATGTCGACAGCGTAAAGAACGGCGGCAACTATGACGGTATCCTCGGAGTTATGAGCGCGATGGAGGTTCTCGAAACCGTTGCCGAAAAGAAGATACCGCACAAGCATCCGCTGACCGCAATGATCTGGACAAATGAGGAAGGCTCGCTTTATCCCCCCGCAATGATGTGCTCGGGCATTATCTGCTACGATTATCTCCCGGAGGATATCAGAAGCAAGTTTAAATTTGAGGACATGATGGCTTCCAAGAGCATTCTCGATAACAAGTCGACATTCGGCGAAGCACTGGATAAGTCGGGCTTCAAGGGCGACAAGAAGTACCGCATTTCTCCTGAAAAGTATATGTATATGTTTGAAACACATATCGAGCAGGGCCCCATCCTTGAGGACGCGGGAAATGATATCGGCGTTGTGGACTGCGTACTCGGTATGTTCAACTATCGCCTGAAATTCTATGGGCAGACAACTCACGCGGGTACATTCCCCATGCCGAAGAGAAAGGACGCGTTCCTTGCGGCTTCGCAGGCGCTGTGCTATCTGCATGAGGAGATCGACAAGCTGGGCTATTCCGATTTGGTTTATACAACGGGCGAGGTCGTATGTCATCCCTGCGTACATACCTGCGTCCCCGATTTCTTCGATTTCTCGTTCGACGCGCGCCATGAGGATCCGAAAGTGCTTGAAAAGGTGCTTGCAATTGTAAAGAGCTGCGCAGAGAAAACATGGGCGGGCTGCACCTGCGAGGTAGTCAAGGCTTGGAACCGCGACACCGTTTACTATGATAAGAAGCTCGTCGGCTATGTAAAGGCCGCCGCAGAGGAAACAGGCATCAAGCACCAGTACATTCATTCCGGTGCAGGTCATGACGCGCAGTTCTGCGCATACATGATACCCACGACAATGGTATTTGTGCAGAGTAAGGACGGTCTTTCCCACTGCGAAAAGGAGTTAAGTTCCGTGGAGCACTGCACCGAGGGTGCAACAGTAATGCTCAATGCTGTACTCAAGGC
>CAVIFG010000285.1:989-3038 GCA_963641955.1 Escherichia coli | reverse complement strand
GTACGGTACGATATGCGGGAAGTCCATATACAGCGGCACGCTCGACCTTGCGGAAGCAGTGAACATTTCCCGATAAGAAAGGAGCCTTATCATGCTTGCAAAAAGAATAATCCCGTGCCTTGACGTGAGAAACGGAAAGGTAGTCAAGGGTGTAAATTTCGAGGGTATAAAGGACGTAGGCGACCCCGTTGAGCTCGCCGTTGAATACAACAGGCAGGGCGCCGACGAAATAGTTTTCTATGATATAACCGCATCCTACGAGGGTCGCGGAGTAATGCTGGACGTTGTAAGGAACACGGCTCGGCAGGTTTTCGTGCCGCTGTGCGTTGGCGGAGGTATTTCCTCCGTGCAGGATTTCCGCGATACGCTGCGCGCAGGCGCGGACAAGGTGTCCGTAAATTCGCAGGCAGTGAAGAACCCGAAGCTCATCAGTGACGCCGCCGAAATATTCGGAAGCCAGTGCGTTGTTGTCGGCATCGACGCAAAGCGCAACGGCAACGGAGGCTACTCTGTGTTCATCAACGGAGGAAGAGTTGATATGAACCTTGACCTCGGCGACTGGGTAAAGGAAATTGAAGAGCGCGGCGCGGGGGAGATATGCCTTAACTCCATAGACACCGACGGCGTGCGCGGCGGTTTTGATATTGATATGCTGAATTTTGTATGCAGCAGGGTAAAGATACCCGTGATCGCTAGCGGCGGCTGCGGCGCAATTCAGCACTTCTCCGAGGTGTTCGAGAAAACAGGCGCTTCCGCGGCGCTGGCGGCTTCGCTGTTCCATTTCAAGGAACTCACCGTCGACGAAGTGAAGCAGCACCTTTCCGAGCACAACATACCCGTAAGAAAAAACATGAGATAAGGAGCGCCTATGTTCGGACATAAACCAAGCGAAAACGCCCGAAAGATAATCGACTTTCTCGGCTGCGAGTACGAGTATTTCCCCGCAGGAAAAAATCCCGCGCACATACAAAGCGCATACGAGCAGGCTCTTGCCGAGGTGAAGCGCGAGCCATACTATCCCGTGATAATCCTTGTTGACAATGTCCTTGCAGAAACGCTGGAGATGTTCGCCGACGAGCTTGAACCCGGGGAAACCATGGGCGACAGGCGCAGAAAAATCATAAATGAAGCCGTCGGCAGCGCAGAAAAATGGTTCTCCGAACGCCTTGCGGAGATGAAAAAGTCATCGGCGAGGTTGAAAGTATTGAAGGCGGAAATAAAACGCGCTTCAGCGGCTTTGTGGATTACACGACGGGAAAGGCAGGGGAGGTAATCCTCGCGAAGATACCCGTCGAAAACCAATGGGAAATATTCGCGTGGCTGCCTTTCGGCGGCTGGAACGAATGCCCCGCCCCCGAGGAAATGGTGCTGATCGGCAGATACTGGTACGAGCGTTACAAGGCAATTCCCGCCGTTATCACGCATGATGTGCTGGAATTTGCGGCAATGCCCGTCAAGGATGAAAGCGCAGCGCTCGGTCTTGCGCTGGAGCAGTTTGCTTTCTGCAATGACATAGTATATCAGGGCACCGAATCGGTCGGAAACCTCGCAGGAATGCTTATGCAGTCCTCAGTGTGGTATTTTTGGTGGGATTGAGGATAAGCTATTGCATTGCGGCAGTTTTTGTGCTATAATTTATTTGTATTGATTTCTACCGAACGGAGATTAAAATGGACCTTAAAAAATATTTCAAAAAGGCGGAGCTTATCCCCGCAATAGTTCAGGACGCCGAAAACGGCGAGGTGCTCATGCTGGCGTATATGAACGAAGAGAGCATGGCAAAGACCCTTGAAACAGGCTATACATGGTTCTGGAGCCGCTCGCGGCAGGAGCTTTGGAACAAGGGCGCAACGTCGGGTCATTTACAGAAGGTCGTTGAAATATACGGCGACTGCGACGATGATACGCTGCTTGTAAAGGTCATTCAGACGGGAGCAGCCTGCCACACTGGCAACCGCACCTGCTTTTTCAACAAAATAAAGTGATGAAAACCTCGCTGCTTTACGGCACGGGAAATCCCGCAAAGCTGAACTCAATGCGCAATTCTGT
>CAVIFG010000285.1:0-979 GCA_963641955.1 Escherichia coli | reverse complement strand
CAAGGGTATGGGCATAAAACTTGTCGGGCTGGCTGACATGGAAGAGCCGCCGATAAGCGTCAGCGAAACGGGAAGCACCCCGCTGGAAAACGCGCGGCTTAAGGCGCTTGCTTATTACAGGCAATACCGCATACCCGTGTTTTCCTGCGACAGCGGATTGTATTTCGAGGGGCTTCCGAGCGAGCTTCAGCCGGGGACGCACGTCCGCAATGTAAACGGAAAGCGCCTGTCCGACGAAGAAATGACCGAATATTACGGCGGGCTTGCCAAGAAATACGGCAGAATTACCGCGCAGTATCTTAACGCGATATGCCTTGTGCTGTCGGAGGATGAAATTCACGAGCACATGGGCGCGGATATTTCGGGAAGCAGCTTTTACATTGTAGACAAGCCGCACCCTAAAAAAATCGACGGTTATCCGCTAGACAGGATTTCAATTAACACGCATACGGGCAAATATTACTACGATATGACGCAGGAGGAATACCTGCTTGAAGAAAGCTTTGGCGGAGGATTCCGCAGATTTTTCGCCAAGGCGCTGGGAATAAAGGAGAATTAATCATGATGGACGCATTCAAGGATATGTACGACGTTGTCGTTGACCGCAGGGCAAACCCGCAGGAGGGTTCCTACACCTGCTACCTGTTTGACAAGGGAATTGACAAGATTCTGAAAAAGTGCGGCGAGGAATGCACCGAAATGGTCATTGCCGCCAAGAACAACGACAAGGACGAGCTTGCAAACGAGATCAACGACCTGCTGTATCACATGATCGTTATGATGGTCGACCGCGGCGTAACTGTCGAGGATATCGAAACAATAATGGTAGAGCGCAGCAAGAAAATCGGAAACCTCAAGCAGTTCCACGTTTCCGACCACAACACCTGATATGGATATGATGAAGCTTGTCAGCGAGTACGGCGATGATCTGTACGCGCTGGCGTTATGTGTTACAAAGGATCCCGCGGCGGCTTCAGAG
>CAVIFG010000284.1:0-3046 GCA_963641955.1 Escherichia coli | reverse complement strand
GCCCTTGACCCGCGAGGGGGTCGCCCCCTCGACTGCGTGTATGGGTGGCTGAAAGACTATATGCGAACCGCTCGACCTCATGTTTGTGCGCCGCAAAGGCTAAATGCCGACCTGAAAATAATACAAAAAAAGACCCGCGGGAATGACCCGCGAGCCTTTCATAAAAATCACAGATTCTTTGTATTCATCGCTCTCATAGCATTCAATATCGCAATGATCGCAACGCCGACATCCGCGAACACCGCCGCCCACATATTTCCTATGCCGATGGTGGTGAGCACCATAATGCCTATTTTTATCGTCAGCGCGAAAATAATGTTCTGCATAACGATAGCGTGGGTTTTCCGCGCGATTTTGACCGCCACGGGCAGGTTCTCAATATTATCGTTCATCAGCACGATATCCGCCGCTTCGATAGCTGCGTCGCTGCCCAGACCGCCCATTGCGATTCCGACATCTGCGCGGGCAAGTGCGGGGGCGTCGTTCATGCCGTCGCCGACGAAAACAAGGCTGCTCTTTGCGGGTTTTTCCGCATACAGCTTTTCGACCATAGCGACCTTACCGTCGGGAAGAAGCTCGGTATGGCATTCGTCGATTCCGACCTCCGCCGCGACAGCCTCGCCGGTTGCCTTGCGGTCGCCTGTGAGCATAACTGTCTTAGCCGCGCCGAGGTGCTTCAGCGCCGCGAGCGCAGGCTTGGAGCCCTCCTTGACTTCATCGGAGATAACAAGATAACCCGCATAAACTCCGTCCGCGGCGCAGTGAACGACCGTGCCCGTGCTGGACGTATCGGTATATGTCGCGCCGACTTCTTTCATCAGGCGGGGATTACCGACGGAAACTATCTTACCGCCGACCTGTGCTTTCACGCCGAAGCCTGCGATCTCCTGTGCATTTTCCGCTTCGGGGACATCGCCGTGCTTCTTGGCGGCGTTCACGATGGATAATGCGATGGGGTGGTTGGAGCAGCTTTCCGCCGCGGCGCACATATTAAGCAGTTCGCTTTCGGAAACGCCGTCTGCGGGGTGTATTTCGGAAACCGCGAAGCTTCCCTTTGTAAGAGTACCTGTTTTATCGAAAACATAAGTTTGCGCAACGGAGAGAGCCTCGAGGTAATTTGCGCCCTTTACCATGATACCGCGCTTTGAAGCGCCGCCGATACCGCCGAAGTAAGACAGCGGCACGGAGATGACCAGCGCGCAGGGGCAGCTTACGACAAGGAACGTCAGCGCCTTATATATCCAGCCGCTCCAGTTGCCGACGAACAGCGGGGGAACAACGGCAAGCAGAAGCGCGCATATAACCACGATGGGGGTATAAACGCGGGCAAAGCGGGTGATGAAGTTTTCGGTTTTCGCCTTGCTTTCGCTGGAGTTCTCGACCAGTTCGAGAATCTTTGCAACGGTGGAGTCGGAATACGGACGGCTTACCTTTATTCTTAAAAGGCCGTCTGTATTGATACAGCCGCTTATTACCTCGTCGCCGACGGTGACTTCGCGCAGGGCGCTCTCGCCTGTCAGCGCGGAGGTATTGAGTCCGCTGGAGCCGAAAATTACCTCGCCGTCAAGCGGCACGCGCTCGCCGGGCTTTACGGTGATTATATCGCCGGTATTGACCTCGGACGGGTCTACCTGAACGGTTTCGCCGTCGCGCTCGAGGTTTGCGTATTCAGGGTTGATATCCATCATATCGCTGATGGATTTACGGGATTTGCCGACGGCAACGGACTGGAACAGTTCGCCGACCTGATAGAGTATCATAACGGCGCCGCCCTCGTCGTACTCGCCTATCACCATCGCGCCGATGCTGGCTATAGCCATAAGGAAGTTCTCATCGAACACCTGACCGTGGGCGATGTTGCGGATAGCTTTCCACAGGATATCCCAGCCGATAACGAGATAGGAAGCCGCGAAGATAACGAGCTGGATTATTCCCGCAAGGCTCCATCTGTCCTCCGTCGGGAACACCTTTGTCAGCACGAATCCGATTATCCATATCACTGCTGCCGCGATAATTCTGGCGAGCATTTTTTTCTGTTTCTTGCTCATTGCCGTCACCTCTCCGATGTTCTTAAGAAATTACTTGAGGATTACAGTGCAGTCGGGTTCAACTTTCTTAATGCAGTCGACCGCACGCTTTACAACTTCGTCAAATTCCGCGTCGTCTGCTTCGATGGTCATTTTCTGCGTCATGAAGCTTACGGAAGCGTCCTTAACGCCGTCGAGCTTCTTGATGGCTGTTTCCATTTTTGCGGCGCAGTTTGCGCAGTCGAGGTCTTCAAGCTTGAATGTCTTTTTCATGATTTTTTATCCTTTCTTCAATGCGGGGTCTTGCCCCGGAATTATTATTTTACAGCGGCTTTTTTATCACCGCGAATGTACAGGGTATTCTGCCGCGGATAAGCTTTGCCTTTACATCGTAACCCGTTTCGAGGAGCATATCCTTATATTCCTGCGGGGTGTAGTCGTGCTCGGGGGAGAAGCCCGCGAGCTTGTAAAGCCTTATCAGCATGGGGTCTTTGGTTATCGAAGTGAATGTTGGCAGGAGAAGCTTTCCGCCCTTTTTTGTAACGCGGTAAAGCTCCCTCACCGCCGCCTGCGGGTCTGTAAGCAGGTGCAGCACGTTTCCCGCTATAACGACGTCGTAGGTTTCGTCGGGGTCGTCGAGGTGGAAGAGATTGCGCACTTCAAAGTCGATGTTCTGCACCCCGCGTGAAGCCGCCTTTTTGCGTGCATTCGCGAGCATTTTCTCGGAAAGGTCGGTGCAGAGCACGCTTTCCGCCTTTTTCGCCGCCGCGAGGGAAAGCGCTCCCGTGCCCGCCGCGCAGTCCAGGACTTTCGCGCCCTCGGGCACCAGCCGCTCCACGGTGGCTGTCATTTCGTCGTACACCAAGCTGTTTATCGCCTCTGCGGCGTCGTACAGATCGGAAATTTTATCCCAGAAATCCATTATCGGAACCTCCCGTTATTCGGAAATATGCTCCAGCCCCTGATGGAGTATGGTGTTCACATGGTCATCCGCGAGGGCGTAGAAAACTGTCTTGCCC
>CAVIFG010000283.1:2302-3051 GCA_963641955.1 Escherichia coli | reverse complement strand
ATATAATTCTATTAGTTAAAACTAACTCGATAAGGAGATAAACAACAATGAACAACAAAAAGCGAACGCTCATCATATCATTTATTTTTGGTATGCTTGGGTGCATATGTTTCGGCTCGGGCGACTGGCTGATGATTTACGGCGACACGGCTCACAGCGGAAGCATATACTGGCTGACGGAAGGCGCCGCAGGCATAGCGCCGTGGAGAAACAGCCTTGCAATGCTTATTGCATTCCCGGGCATAATTTTCTACGGAATAGGTCTTTTTGCGGCGGGGAAATTCATAACCGACAAAAAGGGCGCCGCCATATACCGCACTCTCAACATCTTCGGACTTACACCGTGGCTGTGCCTGCACCTGTTCTACATAATGATACTTTTCCTGTATTCATGGATGATGAACAACGGCTACGCCGATGCCGCCATGCCGTCCTGCGAGGCGCTGTTTGATCATCTTTCGTGGATAATAATGCTGAGCGAAGCATTCATGCTTCCGCCGTTCATCTGCTGGTTTGTTCTTCAGATAAGCGGAAAAACCGAATTCCCGCGGGCAATGGCATTCACGAATGTGCTGGTGATATACGGGGTACTGTATCTCATAAAAAGCCTTATGCCCGATACGCCGTTCAGAATTGGCTTTACAAACGGGCTTATGAGCGAAAGCATGATAATTTGGTTTGCGATAATGCTCGTTTTTGCCGCGAAACAGAAGAGCCCGCAGAAATAACGAAAACCTATATAAAAACTG
>CAVIFG010000283.1:0-2292 GCA_963641955.1 Escherichia coli | reverse complement strand
GAATTACTCTGCGGCAGCATTTTTTAATATATCCCGAAACGCAAATTTACTTTACAAGATATCTAAGCCATACGGCGCCGCTCGAAAACTGCTTAACGCCGGTAAGCTTCAGCGGGGTTACGGGACGATCGTTTTTCAATCCGTCAAAAACCGCCGCCATGCCTTCCCTGCCGTCGATTCCTGCGCCGATAAGGATACTTACCTCGTCCAGCAGACCCGCCTCAAGAAAGCCCGCGTTGATGTGTCCGCCGCCGACTACCGCTATTCTTTCAATTCCGAACTGCTCGGACAAAATCTCGCAGGCTCTTTTCAGGTCGATTTTATCCTTGCCGCAGGAAATCCACGAAATGTGCTTTTCATCAAGGTATTTCAGATATTCCCTGCTTGCAGCTTCGCTTGTAACGATAAGCAGGGGTCTGCTGCTTTCGGTGTCGTCCTCCCACAGGAGCGTTCCCTTTGTATCCATTACGATCTCATATCCCGCAGCATCAGCGGCTTTTGAAAATGCTTCCCTGTCTATGGGTTCATCAGCCGACGGCTTGAATGTTCCAGCCAGCGACATTTCAAGCATCGCCGTAACGCGGCCGCTTACCCTGCTCGGAGCATTCAGTTCGTCAAGGGATGTGTAGTATTCCTCCACGCCCGGAAGATGTTCGGTCATGGCACAGTCGATGCGTCCATCCACAGATGTCATCATATGGCAGATGATATAAGGTTTTCTCATCTTTATTCTCTCCTTAAACTGTTTTTGGCGTTTATATCAGCCTCGCGTACATTATACACTCTTGAGCGCACTCCAAGTCAAGGGGTTTTTAAAAATTTTCATGGATATCATATTGTTTAACTAAATCACTTTGTTAATTCGTGAGTTTTGCTGTCATTTAATTTTTCCTTTTCCAGCGCCGCGTAACGTTTCGCGGGGTGATAGCACAGCACCGCAATGAAAATCAGCAGCGCCGTTGTGGAAAGGCTGACGGGATATGCGGTCATTATCGTTTTGAATGTCTGATCCTGCGCAAACACGGTCTGTATCCATGCGATACGCACGCCGCAGACGCCTATCATCGTAAGTATCGCGGGAACAAGGGAAATGCCAAATCCACGGAGATAGCCCGACATGACCTCGTACAGCGTACTGAAAATATACGCCGTGAATATCATTGTAAGTCTTGTGTAGCCTATCTCAATTACCTCGGGGTCGTTGTTGAATATCGCCAGCAGATATCTTCCCGCAAACAATGCCAGCGCAACCGCGACCGCCGTCGCGATAGCGTCCTCGACAATACAAAGGAACAAAGTCCTGCGGCAGCGCTTTATCTGCCCAGCGCCGTAATTCTGCCCGACAAATGTCGTGCACGCCTGGCTGAACGAATTAAGAACATCATATGCGAATATTTCGATATTATAAGCCGCGCTGGATGCAGCCATAACTTCCTTTCCAAGACTGTTTATCGCGGACTGTATAACGATGTTCGATACCGAAAATACCGCGCTCTGTATGCCTGCGGGAAGTCCTATCTTCATTATTTTCGCTAAAATGCTCCAGTCGATACGCAGCTTTTTCAGTTCGATATGAATGCACTGCTGCGTGGTCATGAGCCTGCGGAAAAGCAGCACAGAACTTATCGCATTGGATATGACAGTTGCGATGGCAACGCCGTTTACCGTCATATGCAGCACGGCGACAAAAAACAGATTGAGCAGCACATTCAGCACACCCGAAACCGCAAGCGCCAGCAGCGGTATTTTCGTATCGCCGACGCTGCGGAATATCGCCGCCTCAAAATTGTACAGCAGTATGACCGGCATACCGAGCAGATAAATCCGCAGGTATGTCAGTGCAAGCGGAAGCACATCATCCGGGACATTCAGCGAGCGCAGCAACATATCGCCCGCTATCTCGCCTATCACCGAAACAAGGATACCGCCGAAAAACGCGACCACAACGGAGGTATGTACCGCTTTGTGCACCGCTTCCTTGTCGCCACGGCCTATCGCATTCGCGATAACAACATTCGCGCCCAGCGCAATGCCAACGAACAGATTTACTATAAGGCTGATGACAGGGCTGTTTGCGCCCACCGCCGCGACCGCTGCCGTGCGCTCGTCACCCGTAAAATTGCCGACTATCGCCACATCGCTGGCGTTAAATAACTGCTCGAGTATCGCCGTTGCGGCAACGGGCAGGGCAAATCGGGGCAGCCTGCTCCATATGGGGCCGTTCAGCATATCAAGCTGTTTTTTCATGTTATCTCTCTTCCTTCTGTATATAATTTATCAATTGTATTATAG
>CAVIFG010000282.1:1132-3057 GCA_963641955.1 Escherichia coli | reverse complement strand
GTATCCGAAGGCGCAGGCAAGTATATGTGCGGCTACAAGACCATCGTTGGCATGGTTAAGGGCATGATCGAAGAGCTGAACATCACAGTTCCCGTTGCTCTGCACCTCGACCACGGTTCTTTTGAGGGCGCAAAGGCTTGCATCAACGCAGGCTTCTCCTCCATCATGTTCGACGGTTCCCACCTTCCCTTTGAAGAGAATGTTGCAAAGACAACAGCTCTGAAGAACACCTGCGATATCCTCGGTCTGTCCCTTGAGGCAGAGGTTGGCTCCATCGGCGGTGAAGAAGATGGCGTTATCGGCATGGGCGAGTGCGCTGACCCCAAGGAGTGCAAGACAATTGCAGACCTCGGCGTTACAATGCTCGCAGCAGGCATCGGCAACATCCACGGCAAGTATCCTGCAAACTGGCCCGGTCTGTCCTTCGACACACTGGCTGCTATCAAGCAGGAAGTTGGCGATATGCCCCTCGTTCTGCACGGCGGTACAGGTATCCCCGACGACCAGATCAAGAAGGCAATTTCTCTCGGCGTTGCAAAGATCAACGTTAACACAGAGTGCCAGCTGGTATTCCAGGAAGCAACAAGAAAGTATATCGAAGAAGGCAAGGATCTTCAGGGCAAGGGCTTTGACCCCAGAAAGCTTCTCGCACCCGGCTTCGAAGCTATCAAGGCTAAGGTTAAGGAGAAGATGGAGCTGTTCGGTTCCGTTGGCAAGGCTTAATCAACGCGATTTCGATAATATTAAAGGGACGCTCAACGGCGTCCCTTTTTGTTATATAAACTCGATAAAATCACATCATCGGCGCAAACAGCCTCAGCAGTCCGCGGCCTATCCGCACGAAAATATTGACCTTGCGGCAGTCGGAGTAGGTTATCTCCTCGCATTTTTCGAGCGTTTTCAGATAATCCTCCTTGACCTTGAGCACGCTGTCGGTTTTGTACATCCATGTTGCGCACTCGAAATGCAAATAAAGGCTGCGGAAATCAAGGTTGATGGAGCCGACAACGGAAACCGTATCATCCGAAACAAAATTCTTTGCATGAATAAAGCCGGGGGTGTATTCGTATATCTTCACGCCGAACTTTACAAGCTTCTTGTAATGTGCCCGCGTTACCGCATGAACGAACCACTTGTCGGCAATATGCGGCGTGATTATTCTCACGTCGATACCGCTCTTCGCGGCGAGAATAAGCGAGGTACTCATTTCGTTATCAATGATAAGGTACGGCGTCGTGATGTAAACATACTCTTTCGCATCATTTATTATGTTAAGATAAACGTTTTCTCCGACCGGCTCATCATCCAGCGGGCTGTCAGTAAAGGGGATAACATAGCCGCTGCCCTTGTAATCCTCGATTTCTTCCTTGCGGGGCATATAAACGGTATAATCGTCAGGCTTTGAGCTGTCGAGATAGTTCCACATCGTAAGGAACATCATCGTAAAGCTCCAGACAGCCTCGCCTTTGAGCATTACCGCCGTATCTTTCCAGTGACCGTGCTTTACGATAGCGTTGATATATTCATCCGCAAGGTTAATTCCGCCGTTGAATGCAGTGTGACCATCAATAACAAGTATCTTGCGGTGGTCGCGGTTGTTCATCTTCGCCGACCATATGGGCTTGAACGGATTGAACACCTTGCAGCGTATGCCCTTGCTCTCAAGTACTTCGTTATACTTGAACGGCAGAGTAAACAGGCACCCGAAATCGTCATATATAACGCGGACATCAACGCCCTGCGCCGCCTTGCGCCGGAGGATCTGCTCGATGCCGTCCCACATGATGCCGGTGCGGACGATGAAAAATTCCAGAAAAATGGTGTGCTGCGCGGCTTCCAGATCCGCGAGCAGCCGGGGGTACATCGCCTCTCCGCAGGCAAAATACTGCGTGGTGGTATTGCGCCACGCCGGGTAGGGACCATAC
>CAVIFG010000282.1:0-1122 GCA_963641955.1 Escherichia coli | reverse complement strand
CACCCGAAATCGTCATATATAACGCGGACATCAACGCCCTGCGCCGCCTTGCGCTCCAGTATCTCAAGGATGGTGTTCCACATCTTTCCTTCCTGTATAATGAAGTACTCCATGAAAATAAAGCGCTCCGCCTTTTCAAGCTCGGTTATCATCGCCGCGAATTTATCCTCGCCGAGAGGGAAGTAAGTAGTCGCCGTGTTTGTGTATACGGGATATCCGCCGTAATTGAACAGGTAGTTCGCCTGCTTCTCAACAACGCGGGTATCATTGTGCAGCTTTTTCATCAGCTTGTTGTCCTGCGGCAGAAGCAGCTTGCTCTCGTCGTTGTAACTGTTCATGCGCTTTCGCAGGCGGTCGCCGGAGTGGCTGTTGCCAAAAAAGATGTAGAACATAACGCCGAATATCGGCACGACCAGCAGGGGAATGAGCCACGCTATCTTATAGCTTGGGTTAAGGTCGGAATTAACGATATAAAGCGACATTACAATACCAAGCACCATAAACGCAAAATAAGAATATGTGAATGCCGTGCCGAGCGTCCAGAATATCGCAACCAGATAGCAAACCTGTATAACTACGCCGATAATGCAGACCGTTGTTCGATTGAAAATTCGTTTTAGCAGTTTTGTCAGAAAATTCATAACAGCGCCTTTCATAAGTATTTTGATACTTTTTCATTATACACAATTGAGCAAAATTTGTCAATACCATGGCAGCAAAAAAGGCAGCCGAACGGCTGCCTGAAATATACTGCTATCAGTTATCGCCCGAGGGGACGATGTAGTAAATCCGCTCATCGGGATTTGCAAAATCAAGCTTCTCGCGGGCAATCTGCTCAATATACTCGTCAAGGTTTGCG
The DNA here is from genome assembly GCA_963641955.1 of Escherichia coli. Taxonomy (GTDB): domain Bacteria; phylum Bacillota; class Clostridia; order Oscillospirales; family Ruminococcaceae; genus CAG-115. The sequence continues at coordinate 263 of CAVIFG010000282.1, read as the reverse complement.
TCATCCTCAAGGTAACGGCTGATCTGCTCGTTTTCCTCAAGAACGGCGTTGGTCTGTTCAACAAGCTCGTCGTATTTCTGACTGTATTCCCGCGCCTTTACATTATCGGAAATAATCGAGTAAACGATAAACGTTATAAAAATTATCCCTGCGAGAAAAACAAGAATGCGCATAGGAACATGGCGCGAACCCTTTTCAACCGCTTCTCCTGACCTGAGCTTTAATGACATGACCTATTTCACTCTCCTTGTTTTCTATAATAC
>CAVIFG010000281.1:0-3058 GCA_963641955.1 Escherichia coli | reverse complement strand
GATCTGGGATGTATGAAGGGCATTATCCCCCGAGAAGAGGGCGCGATAGGCATTTCCGAGGGAACCACAAAGGACATCGCGCTGATATCCCGCGTGAACAAGCCCGTGTGCTTTATTGTAACTGATTTCGCCCGCGACAGCGGTAACAACGTATATGCAGTCTTATCAAGGCGGCAGGCACAGCTTGAATGCGAAAAAAACTATCTCGGTATGCTTTCCCCGGGTGATGTTATCCCCGCGAAGGTAACGCACCTCGAGCAGTTCGGCTGCTTTGTGGATATCGGCTGCGGAATACCATCGCTTATACCGATAGATCTTATCTCCGTTTCGAGGATATCCCATCCTGCGGACAGATTTTACGTCGGGCAGAATATCCGCGCTGTAATACGCTCATTCGAGGGCGGAAGAATCTGCCTGAGCCACAAGGAGCTTCTCGGAACATGGCAGCAGAATGCTAATATGTTTGAAGCAGGAGAAACCGTCACGGGAATAGTCCGCTCCATAGAGGAATACGGCGTGTTTATTGAGCTAGCGCCAAATCTTGCAGGACTCGCCGAGCCGCGGGACTGCGTGAGCGTAAACCGCCACGCAAGCGTTTACATAAAGGCGATAATTCCCGACAAGATGAAAGTAAAGCTCATCATCGTAAACGCGTTTGACAGCGCGTACTGCGACAATGAGCTGCACTATTTCATAAATTCGGGGCACATCGACAAGTGGGTCTATTCCACAGAAAACTGCGGAAAACTTATACAGACTATTTTTTAGGCTGCTTTATTTTATCCCAGTATTCCTTTGCGGCACGCTCCAGCTTGTTATCGCCGTAGGTGTAGTACACTTTATCCTTGAGATTATCCGGCAGATACTGCTGCTCAACATAATGGTTCGGGAAATCATGCGGATATAGATAGTGCTGTCCCCTCACCTGCGCGTCCGCGCCGTCGTAATGGACATTTTGCAGATGCCGCGGGAAATCACCCGTTGCGCCGTTTTCGACGTCCGCAAGGGCAGCGTCGAATGCAATATGTGCGCTGTTGGACTTCGGCGCAGTTGCAAGCAGCACCACTGCGTCGCCGAGGGGTATCCGCGCTTCCGGCAGCCCTAGCTGCATCGCGCTGTCAACGCAGGCTTTTACAATGGGTATAGCCTGTGGATAAGCAAGGCCGATGTCCTCTGCTGCGATAACAAGCAGCCGCCTTGAAATGGATATGATATCCCCTGCTGCAATCAGCCGCGCGGCATAATGCAACGCAGCGTCCGGGTCGGAGCCGCGTATCGACTTCTGCAATGCGGAAAGCAGGTCGTAATGCTGGTCGCCGTCACGGTCATAGCGCATATTGCTGCGCTGGGTAAGCTCCTTTGCAAGTTCGAGGTCTACCCTGCCGTCTACAGCGGACAATGCGCACAATTCCACCGTGTTAAGGCTCTTCCGCACGTCCCCGCCGCACCCATGGCAAATGTACTTCACGGCGTCATCGGAGATATCGTAGGTTTTTCCGCTTTCCTTGGAAATCTCCTCAAACCCGCGGCGTACCGCCTTTTCAAGCTCCTCGGGAGATACTGGCTTGAATTCGAAAACAGTGCTTCGCGACAAAATGGCGTTGTATATGTAGAAATACGGATTTTCAGTCGTGGAAGCGATAAGGGTTATGCTTCCGTCCTCGATATACTCGAGCAGGCTCTGCTGCTGCTTTTTGTTGAGATACTGTATCTCATCAAGGTATAGCAAGATACCACTGCTGCCGTAAAAAGTATCTATCTCCGAAACTATGCTTTTTATATCCGCCGTAGAAGCGGATGTTCCGTTAAGCTTGTGCAGGCGCATATTTGCCTTTTCGGCAATGATACGCGCTATCGTTGTCTTGCCCACACCCGATGGCCCATAGAAGATCATGTTCGGGATAGAATCCGATTCGATCACCCTTGCGAGCGGCTTATTTTTTCCTATCAGATGGGACTGCCCCACCACATCATCCAATGTGGTGGGGCGTATTCTGTCCGCTAAAGGCATATTATAATCCTCTGTGCTCCTGAAGAAGAGCATCGATCTTTGCATGAGGGTCGATAACGTTGCTGATGGATGTGTCGTGGTTGATGGACGCGATGAAGTATGCGATATACTTGGATACATCGACTTCCTTGAACCACGGGCGCTTGAGCAGCTCGGGCGAACGGTAGGTCAGGTTGGTGCCGAATACGCCGTCCAGCAGTCCCTCTTCGTAAGCCTTATCAAAGGACTCAAGACCGTTGGTGAATATCGCGTAAGTCGCATAAGCAAAGAACTGCTTAGCCTCGCGCTTCTTCAGCTCGCGCGCGATGTCAAGCATGGACTCGCCCGAAGAAATGATATCATCCGCAACGAATACAGTCTTGCCCTTTACAGAGCTGCCGAGGTATTCATGCGCAACGATGGGATTTCTTCCGTTTACGATAACAGAGTAATCACGGCGCTTGTAGAACATACCCATATCAACGCCCATTACCGAAGCATAGAACATATTTCTGTTGAGCGCGCCTTCATCGGGGCTTACAACCATGAAATGCTCCTTGTCGATAACGAGATCGGGGAACGCCTTAAACATTGCTTTGAGCACCTGATACGAGGGGATGACGTTATCGAAGCCCATCAGCGGGATAGCGTTGCAGACTCTGGGGTCATGCGCATCAACTGTTATAACGTTCTCAACGCCCATGTCGCGGAGCTCCTGAAGCATGAACGCGCAGTCGAGGGACTCGCGGTAGTTTCTTCTGTGCTGTCTGCCGCCGTAAAGAAGAGGCATGATAACATTTATACGATGGGGCTTGCCGCTTGCCGCCTGTATGATACGCTTGAGGTCAGCGTAATGATCATCCGGGGACATATAGTTTTCCTGGTCGAAAAACTTGTATTTGCAGCTGTAATTGCCTACGTCGATAAGGATAAACAGATCCTTTCCGCGTACAGTGTTCTTGATAAGGCCCTTTGCGTCGCCCGATGCAAAACGGGGGCAGGTAGCCTCGATCATGAAATCGTCATAAGGCTTGCCGTTGCGGTCAGCCCATCTGATGAGGTAGTTGT
>CAVIFG010000280.1:0-3061 GCA_963641955.1 Escherichia coli | reverse complement strand
ACCCAAGGTAAGAGGATTTATATGCACCACCGCCCATCCCGTAGGCTGCGAGGCGGAGGTAAAGGCTCAGATAGACTACGTTAAGTCCCAGCCGAAATTCAACGGACCCAAGAAAGTGCTGGTCATCGGCTCTTCGATGGGATACGGACTTGCTTCGAGAATAGCCGCGGCATACGGCGGCGGAGCGGCAACGCTTGGCGTTATGTTCGACCGCGCGGGCAGCGGAAACAAGACAGGCACCAGCGGCTGGTACAACACCAAGGCATTTGAGAAGTTCGCCTCTGCGGACGGGCTTTATGCCAAGACTGTAAATGGCGACGCTTATTCCGACGAATGCAAGAAAGAGGTTATCGACATAATCAAGGCTGACCTCGGCAAGGTGGACATGGTTATTTACTCCCTCGCCGCGCCCCGCAGAACAGTCGGCGATAAGGTATACAGCAGCGTGCTCAAGACAACCGGTGCGCCCTATACCAACAAGACCATCGACCTTCGCACCAACGAGGTATCCGAGATAACCATTCAGCCCGCCACCGAGGAGGAAATAGAAGCCACTGTCAAGGTAATGGGCGGCGAGGACTGGGAAGCATGGATAGACGCCCTCAAGGCTGCCGACGCCATCGAGGACGGCGCTGTCACCGCGGCGTATTCCTACATCGGCCCGTCTATTACTCACCCGATGTATTTCGAAGGCTCCATCGGCAGGGCAAAGGCTCACCTTTTCGCCACAGCAAAGAAGCTCTCCGAGAAATACGCTGACAGCGGCATAAAGGCATATATCTCCGTAAACAAGGCGCTCGTAACGCAGTCCAGCGCGGCTATCCCGATAGTTCCGCTCTACATCTCCATCCTTTACAAGGTCATGAAAGCGCACGGCACCCACGAGGGCTGCATCGAGCAGATGTACCGCCTGTTCGCGCAGAAGCTTTACAACGGCGAGGTTCCCACCGACGCCGAGGGCAGGATACGCCTTGACGACCTCGAGATGAAGCCCGAGATACAGGAAGAGGTAACAAAGCTCTGGAACGGCCTTACGCAGGACAATCTCAAGGAATGCACGGATCTTGACGGATACTGGAGCGATTTCTATGCCCTGTTCGGTTTCGGCATTGACGGCGTGGATTACGACGCCGACGTTGAAGTCTGAAATAACATCGGGGCTGTCGCGGCAAATGACAGCCCTGTTTGTGGGGAGGAGCAGTTATGCTTTGGTTTGTGGGATGCATTGCGGCACTGGCGGTCGGGGTGTTTAATATCATTATGACAAAAAAGCGCCGCGTGGTGGATGGCGAGATAGTTGAAGTAAACGCTGCCGATAAATCGGTGTGCGTGCTGTATCGCCCGTCGGACAGCGCTCCGCCCTGCGAGGCGTGGTTCAAAATAACCGACGGCAATATTCCCACGGCAGGACAGCGGGTGCTTGTGTCGCTTGTAAAGCAGGGTGGCACGGAGCCTGTCCCGAAAATAATGCGCTACAACACTATGCACAAGAACAGGACAATGGCGGGCGCAGAAAAGGCAGCGTTCATCATTGCGGCTGTATGTCTTGTTATGGGAATAGTCAGCCTGTTCTGAACAACATAGCGTTTCTCCTGTTTTTGACATGATCGTTCGGCGGGGTTCTGCCCGCCGTTTCGGAAAGGAAGTATTTATATGAAAAAGAAAATCGACGTTAAAAAGCTGACGCTCAGCGCAGTGCTCATTGCGCTGTCGTTCGTTCTCAGCCTTGTAAAGGTATTCGAAATGCCCCTCGGCGGCTCGGTCACGCTGCTTAGTATGCTGCCCGTGTGCATGATATCAATAATGTACGGCTGCAAGTGGGGCGTGTTCTGCGGGTTCATTTATTCGCTGACGCAGTTCGCAATGGGCATAGGCTCCGTTGTCGGCTGGGGACTTACTCCTGCGGCGCTGGTCGGGTGCGTTATTTTTGATTATATCCTGGCGTTCACGGTGCTCGGATTTGCGGGACTGTTCCGCGAAAAGGGCGTCGGCGGATTTATCGCGGGAATTTCCCTTGCGGTGTTTATGAGAATCGTAAGCCATATCATCAGCGGCGTTGTTTTCTTCGCAAGCTGGGCGCCCGAGGGCTGGAATCCTTTCGTATACTCGCTGAGCTACAACTGCGCGTATATGGTGCCCGAGATAGTGTTCACAGTCATCGGCGCGGTGATACTCCTCAAGGCTCCGCATACTTCAAAGCTGTTCAAGGTTTACGACAAAAAGACGAAGCCCGTGGAAAATGTATAAATACGATGCGGTCGGAAGCAGGCGCTTTCGGCCGCGTTTTTTGTCAATCTTTTCTTTGCGGATATACGGGGCGATACGGGGTATTTTAAGTACAGACCAAACCGCGAAAGGAAGATAAAACATGAAAACATTCACATACACCATCACAGACCCCACTGGGATTCACGCCCGCCCCGCAGGAATGCTCGCGAAAAAGGCAAAGGAATTTCAGAGTTCGATAACCGTTGAAAAAAGCGGCAAGTCCGTCAGCGCAACAAAGCTTATCATGCTTATGGGGCTGGGGGTAAAGTGCGGGGATACCATCACTGTCACCGCCGAGGGCGCGGATGAAGATGCCGCTTCCGCCGCGATGGAGGAGTTCTTTAAGGAAAATTTGTAATGTTTGAGGGGCTGAAATTCAGCCCCCTTTTACATCATTCCGAAACGCGATAAAACGCCGCTGCGGAGCCGTGCCTGCGGTATCCGCTTCGGATATGCAGCTCGGTTATGCTTTCCGCCTCGTTTATCAGCACCGCCGCCGCGCCGTTTATAAGCCTGCTTTCTCTCGGGAGGATACACAGCGCTCCGCCCGCCGAAATCAGTTCTCCGGTTTCGGCGCAAAGCTTCCCGCCGTCGCCGAATAACACCGAAATGCTTATCCCATCGCCGGTGCGTATCACCGCGCCGCCCTGCGGGAGTATCTCCGCCAGCACGCCGTCCGCGGGGGAATACATAACCGTTTCTTTCGGCGAGAACAATCCCCTGTACGGAAACACTGCGTATCCGTCGCCCATCGTTCTTTTTGAAAGCACGCCGTCGCCCAGCTCCCCGATGG
>CAVIFG010000279.1:0-3062 GCA_963641955.1 Escherichia coli | reverse complement strand
GTGATAATATGAAACTACCAAATATCACAAACGAAATGATTTTGGAAAGCTGAAAATCACAAAAATTTTTTCGGAAAGGAGAAAATTTATGGAGAAGATTACTGCCATGGAAAAGCACTACGCAGACGTAATCGCTGAGAAAGTTGCGAACCTTTCGGCAGCACAGCAGATTCGTGTACTCGGAGTAGTCGAGGGCATCAGCCTTGCCGCAACGGTCGAAAAGGCTGTTAAGGCAGATAACAAGGGGGCGTGAATATGAAGTATGAAATCTGCTATGCCGCGATTTACAAGGGCGGAAAGAGGTACGTTATTGTCCGGGAGGGCAAGATTGATGAGCCTGTGCTTAGGGAAGTTATTTTCAAATTCGCAGACAGTGCAGAGTGACGGGGCTTACGCCCCGGTAATGCGGGAGTCCGGTCACAACCCCGGTCAGACACAAGGAGTATCAATATGCCAATAAGCAAAAAGGAAATACAGGCGATGCGCGAAAACAGCGCAAGGAAATACGCCGAGCAGTGTGCCCGCGAAGAACTTGCATTGGAGCGGTATGAGGCAGAAAGGACGGAAAAAGTGTCAAAGATGATGAGTACGAACGAACTTAACAAGGCAGTGATAAAGGCTGCGTCCGACGGGGTCTCCATAAAGGCCATCGCTGAAAAGCATGGCTTGACCGAGGATCGCGTCAAAAGGATCATCGCGAAGGGCGTCGGTGTGTCGGGGGTGGTTGACGCCGCCGATCTGAATGCTGACGAACGGGCGGAGCTTACGGCGCAGGCAGAAGCGGACGCGGGTATCGTGTCGGAACCGACGGAAAAGCCCGAGCAGGCGGAAGAACACAGCGACGTCAATATCGGTGATATTTACGACATCGCGCGTAATCTCATGGGAGCCATGAGGCTGGCTAACGTGCCCGCTGATGTTGATGTGAATATCACGCTTAAGGACAATCTGTGCCAGCTTAACATCTCCTCGGAGGAGGCCGAACTGGCCACAACGATGAAATGGAGATGAAATGATGGAAGCAGTCGGAATTACAGCGCAGGAGCGCGAGGACAAGCAGTTGGCGCTTAACGCTCTGATAAAGACACTGATGTGAGGTGCTTGCAATGTCAAAAAGGCAGATAATAGCGGGCGTAATGCTCGTAGTAGGTATCTTGCTGATGATAGGCGCTTTTGGTACCGCAGAGTTTAACGATGATTTCGGCCGGGAATTTTTATCGCGGACGACCATCGGGCTTATACTCATATTCGCGTCTATCCCTGTCAGCGGGGATCTTACATAACGGAAGGGAAACATAATGATAGTTGTACAAGGTGACGATCTTTATCTTAGCGGAGAATATGGCAGACTTGTTGCAGAAGCAGGCTGTGTCATTAACGAACTTGCTAAACAGCTGGATGAAAATCTTGTCGTAAATTATGAAGTCGCGCTCCAGATCATCATATCGGCTATATATGGGGGCTGCATGACGAAGTACGAGCGCGAAAAAAAAGAAAACTCCACTCGTGAGGAGTAAGAAAGTAAACAAGCCAAGAAATCATACAATGAACCGAGGTGAGTAATATGGCACGACCGACCCCGAAAGAAATACTGGAAACTAAGCCGCATATCGTAGAGCACATTTATAATGAAAACGGCAGGGAGCTTGGCTGGATAGCGGATAATTTCGTTGTCCAAACACAGCAAGAGGTTGACGAGATCCTTGATGAGCTAGGAAGAATATGGGGTGGGGCGTGCGCCCGCAAATCCTGTGAAACACAGGTTGCCCCTAATACATAAAACCAAATTATCGGAAAGGAGAAAATATGCCTAATTATTTTGGAAAGCAAAGGTTGACCCGAATACTCTACTACTATCTTGAGCAGACAGCTCCGGAAAAGCTGGCGGAGCTCAAGCGAGAACTTAAGGCGGCGGGAGAATACCGCAAGTGGGAGATAAGCTATAAAAAGCATCGCGGCAGCGAGTGGCTCGAGACCCATATTTATTTCGACGACACCGAATATAGCTTTGAAATCTATGCTTGTGGTAAGGCCGCGAAGAGCGTTACCTTACGCGAAAAGAAAATTATCGGCGATGATGACGAGAGCGTTACCCAGACCTTCACCGGAACCGCGTACTACGACGAGAATTTTAATCCGAGGTTTGATGTCAAGTTCCCGTGGCGCTGCAGTGAGCTGCTGGCTTTGCAATCAATTGCAAAAGTCGGACAAGCCTCATAAAGCGAAAGGAGGTTTATGTGAACGACAAGAAGAAGGTCCTGCATAAAGTGTGGCTTGTGCAGGATAAGATGCCGAACAGTGAGCCCTTATACTTCGCGGGGCTGGCCACGAACAAAGTTACGGGAAATCTAGTATCAAGGTTTGAGCCCCTTTCAGAAGCGACCAAATTTTACAAAAGCGAAAAAGGCGCGAAGATTGGAGCAAGCAAGGCGAACCAATATTACGAAAGCCCATTTATAACGCCTGTGCTTTTCGAGCACCTTGAAATCCATGTAACGGCACAGCGGCAGAAAAAACAGGCATTGGAGCCGGCGGAGAATGTACCGATTAGAACCCCTTTGGTGCTTGTTCCGGCGAGTGAACGCGGCGGTTGGGTGCTGTTGGACAAGCTTTGCGGAAAACATCCGTATATGCTGCGAAAAAAGGTCGGTGACGTTTTTCGGTTTGCGATTGCTTACACCGATACAGACATCCGCTATTTACCCGCAGATGAGGTTTATGCGTGGACACGATACTTTGAGGAGTGCACTGACTTTGTAGTCAACAGGATACGCAGTCACCGCATAGCCGAGGGTAAGGACCCTGATGGAACTGACGCGTGGAAGAAAGGCGGCGGTACATAATGGCAACGCAGATTTGCCCGATATGCAAGAAAAGCGCTACTGCGGTGAAATCGTGGACAAGGTGTCCGCGTTTTGCAGCGCCGGTGTGTATGGAACACTGCAAGGAGTGTAAATTCTTCAGCGGCTACAATACATCGGCCGTACATTGTTATTTCGGCTCGGACGAGCCCAGCACAAAAAAATAAAGCCTTGAGCAAATGCTCAAGGCTGAAAAACAAG
>CAVIFG010000278.1:0-3081 GCA_963641955.1 Escherichia coli | reverse complement strand
AAAACTCTTGTTTTCCCCCCGTACCCCCTTTAGCGCTTTTTTGTCGTTTAAACTAAGAATTAATTTGCACTCGCTTTATCGAAATGTTCCAGCCTACAAACTTGTGAGGGGCATTTCGCCGCCTGCGGACGGCGACGAGGGCGCCGCCCTCGACCTGCAAGGGGCTCGGCCCCTTGACCGCGTGTATTGTGTGCCGCAAAGACGAAACGTTGACCCCTCGACCGCGTGTATGAGCGCCATAAAGACGGAACGTCACAGCTCATTCCTATTCTCCAGCGCCTTCAACAGCGTAACATCATCCGCAAACTCCAATGCCGACCCCGCGGGCAGCCCATACGCCAGCCGCGAAACCTTTATCCCCATCGGCTTGATAAGCCTGCCGATATACATCGCCGTGGCTTCCCCCTCTACCGTGGGATTTGTCGCCATGATAACTTCCTTCGCGTCGCCCAGCCTTGCCAGCAGCTCCTTTATTTTCAGATCCTCCGCTGTAACTCCGTCCATCGGCGACAGCAGCCCATGAAGCACATGATACACCCCGTCGTATCCCCCCGCGCGCTCAAACGCCGAAACATCCTTCGGCGACTCAACCACGCAGATAACGCTCTTGTCGCGCTCATCGTCCGAGCAAAGCTCGCATATCTCGCGGTCGGTGAAGTTCTGGCAGCATTTGCACAGCTGCACCCCGCGCCGCGCCTTTACAATGGATTCCGCAAAATCCTCAACCTCCTCCGCAGGGAGATTGAGCATATAATACGCAAGCCGCTGCGCGGTTTTCATCCCTATCCCGGGGAGCTTCGCAAACTGCTCCGCCGCAAGCGCCAGCGGCGCGGAAATAAACTCTGACATAAAATCAACCTCTTATTTTAGTGTTACTGTATCGTATTTTTCAAGCGTGATGTGAAAGTCCCCGCCCGAAAAAATGTTCACGCCGTTTTCGGGAAGCTCGTCCTGCGAGGGCGAGAAATACACCGCCGTCCCCGAGCCGCTTTCCGTTATCTTTCCCGAGCGCCCGTAATACAGCACTACGTCCGCATTGCAGGGCGTATTTATTTTTGCCGAAGCTATCGACGTGCCCGAAATATCTATCTCCCCCGCGCCGACATATACCTCCGCCGAGGGCAGCAGTGTTTCGAAATGTCCCGCCGCGGAACTCGATGTAACTATCCTCTCCGCGCCGAATATCTCCGCAAGTTCCGCTATCGAAATCGCCCCTGCAAGATCGGCGTCCGGCGCGGAAATGCACCGAATGTGCGTCACGCCGTTCCTGCGCAGGCAGTCTGCGGCATTCCGCGCGATATTCACCCCGCCGCCGCTTATCAGCACATATGCCTCGTTTTCTATGCAGACCGCCGCCGCGGCGCTGCCCGAATTGCAGGCGAAATTTATCTCGTGCCTGTTCGCGCGGGAATACAGCGGCATCGCCAGCGAAAACGCCGTCAGCACGGCAAACGCCCTGCCGCATAACGCAACGAAATCATCCCCGAGAAACGCCGCAGCCGCAAGCAGCAGCGCGGACAGCACCGCGATATACACCGCGCCCCTGAAGTCCATCGTAAGCCACAGCCCTCGGCACTGCCCCACGAACATCGGCACCGCCGCGAGCACTTTCACAAACGGAAGCGCCGCCACAGCGATAATTCCCATCCCGGTCATTCCGTAAAGAAGAATCAGCACCATTCCCGCCATCATAAACGGGATAAGTACGACAGAAACGAATATCCCCGCAAGGGATATCCCTCCGAAAACTCCGATGCTTACGGGTGCCGTGCAGACCGTCGCGCAGAACGATACCGTAAGCGCCTGCACGATTTTTCTTGGCAGCCACCCGTGTACTTTCTCAAACAGATATCCGCAGATACGCGGAGCAATCACCGCCGCTCCGAAAACGCCCAGCACCGACATCAGAAATCCCGCGTCCAGTATCGCCAGCGGCGAAAACAGCAGTATGGCTGAAGCCGCCGCGCACAGCGTATTAAAGCACTCGGACTTTCTGTTGAAAATTGGCGCCGAGTAGTATATCGCAAGCATTATCCCCGAGCGGAGCACCGACAGCGAGTACCCGAAAAACAGCACTCCTATCGGTATCATCAGCACGGAAATCACCGCCGAGGTTCTCTTCCGCCTGTCGAGGAACAGCTCCAGCAGTATCGCGGCGAATATCGTGAAATGCGTTCCCGAAACCGCGGTGTAATGCGTAACGCCGCTGACGCAGAGCGCCTCGCGCATTTTAGCCGAAACAGAGCCGTCGTCGCCGAACATCATTGAGCATATCACCGACTGCTGGTCCCCGCCGAATGCGTTTTTAACGCGGGTAATGCAGCTTCGGCGCGCCATGTAGATCATCCTGCTGACGAAAAATCTGTCGTCAGAAGATTTCGCGATATTCTCCGCTGTGCCGTAGAGGAATATCTCCTCGGAAAGGTCGGCGGCTTTATATCTGTCGTCGGGAATAGAGTATTTCACGTCCGCCTCAACAACATCGCCGGATTCCGACATGAAATTTCCCGTAAGGCGTACCGTCGCCTTTGAACCGTTTATGTCCGCCAGCGCCGTGACCCGCTGAAGATCCTGCGTTTCCTCCGTGACATCCTGTATAAGCATGAGCGTGCGTATCGTCTGCCCGTCGTAATCAAGCACCGGCGAGATATAAGTTCCTACCCAAACGCCCATAGTCATCATTCCCGCAAGAAATGCCGCCGCGGGCAGCACCGCCTTTTTGTATCTTTTGAGCGAGATAACGATGACCGCAATTGCGGGGAGAACAAGTATGCCCCATCCCAGAAAGTATTCGATCAGCAGTCCCGCCAGCAGAAACGGCGCAGACTTCACCGCCGGGAGGGAGAACACATCCCTTGTATTCTTGTCCATCGGTCAAAAAAAGCGGCCTTTCCGTTTACCGATAAACTCGGCGGCAAGACCGCTTATATGTTCCGAATTATATCAGATGAATCCGGGGAAGGAAACGCCGCCGGTCACCTTTTCCATCTCGGATGCGCCGTAGTCGTCAACTTCCTTGAGTATCTCGTTTACGCCGCTGATGATGAGGTCCTGAAGCATCTCGATGTCCTCGGGGTCAAC
>CAVIFG010000277.1:0-3094 GCA_963641955.1 Escherichia coli | reverse complement strand
AGATACGCTTCGGGGTGGATTTTGTGCCGGGGCGGTTGTATTTGCCCGCGGGGATGAGCTTATCGGTTATCGTCATTGTCGTCACCCTCGCTTTCCTGCTTTAGCTGCTCCAAAACATCGCGCAGTTTCTTCGGGACGGGCATACCCAGCCCGACGGCGTTTTCGATTATGGACACTCCTTCGTTCGCGAGGAAAAACAGCATAACCGCGCTCATAAGCGCCGAGCCGGAGCCGATGACGTATGTATCTATAATGTGCCCCATCGCCACGAAAACGAGTATCAGCAGCTTTTTTATCAAGCCTTTGAAGCCTATCTCAGAGGAGAGGTTCTTGTTTATCACCGCGACGAGCACGCCCGTGATGTAATCTACCGCCATGAACGCGATCATCGCCCAGAAAAGCCCCGTCACCTCGCCGTATAAAAATCCCACGACAGCGCCCAGCGCCGCCGCAGTGCAGTCCAGAATTTTATCCCATTTCATATTTTTCTCCTTTCAGCGCCGCTGTATTGCGGGCGCGTTATTCTTCTGCAAGGAGATTATATATTTCGCATGGGTGAAAAAAACTGCAAATTATTCCGCGAAAACAAAAAGGCGCGGGAGAAATCCCCCGCGCCCGCGATGTTATGCGATTACTTGATAACTCTTACGGAAATTACATTTGCAACTTCCTTAAGCTTTGCGTCGATGCCATCGGTGTTGCCCTTTACGTCAAGGCAGGTGTACGCGTAGTCCTTCTTGGACTTGCTTACCATGTTCTCGATGTTGATTCCGGAAGAGGAAACGGGGGCGGTGATGTTGTTGATAACGCCCTCAACATTCTTGTGGATAACGCAGATCTTTGCGTTTCCGCTGATGTTCATTTCTACATTCGGGAGGTTTACGGAGTTCTTGATATTGCCGTTTTCGATGTAGTCAACGATCTCCTTTACTGCCATAACTGCGCAGTTGTCCTCGCTCTCGGGGGTGGAAGCGCCGAGGTGGGGCATTGCAACAACGCCGTCAAGACCGATAAGTCCGTCGGTCGCGAAGTCGGTCACATAGCAAGCCATGCCGCCGTTTGCAAGGGCGTTGATGATAGCCTTTTCGTCAACGAGGGTATCTCTTGCGAAGTTGAGCAGGCGGACTGTCTTCTTCATGGAAGCGATAGCTTCTTCGTTGATCATGCCCTTTGTATCGGGCAGCGCGGGAACATGCAGGGTGATGTAGTCGCACTTCTCGAAAATTTCCTTGTTGCTCTTTACATAATGAACCTTGCCGGAGAGCTTCAGAGCGTTCTCAACGGAGAGGTAAGGATCGGCGCCGTAAACGTCCATGCCGAGTTCAGCGGCAGCGTTTGCGACCAGAATACCGATTGCACCGAGGCCGATAACGCCAAGCTTCTTGCCCATTATCTCGGGGCCTACGAACTGGCTCTTGCCTTTTTCAACAAGCTTGCCGACCTCGTCGCCCTTGCCCTTGAGGGTCTTGATCCAGTCCATGGCTGCGGGGATCTTTCTGGAGGAAAGAAGCAGACCTGCGATAACAAGCTCCTTAACGGCGTTTGCGTTTGCGCCGGGGGTGTTGAATACTACAACGCCCTTTTCGCTGCACTTGTCGATCGGGATGTTGTTTACGCCTGCGCCTGCTCTTGCGATAGCCATGAGGTTAGCGGGCAGCTCCATCTCGTGCATGGAAGCGGAGCGGACGAGTATCGCGTCGGGATTTTCCATATCGTCTGCGAAAGCGTACTTGCTCTTGTCGAGCAGGTCGGTGCCGCAGGCAGCGATCTTGTTTAATGTAAGAATATTATACATGATAAGATATCTCCTGTGTTAAATTAGACGGTTATCAGCCGTTTTCAGCTTCGAACTTCTTCATGAATTCAACGAGCTTTTCTACGCCCTCGATAGGCATAGCGTTGTAGATGGAAGCTCTCATGCCGCCGACGGTTCTGTGACCCTTGAGGTTTACGAAGCCTGCTGCGGTCGCTTCCTTTACGAACTTAGCGTCGAGTTCCTCGTTGCCGGTTACGAAAGGAACGTTCATGATGGAGCGATCCTTCGGCTCAACAGTGCCCTTGAAGAGCTTGCTGCTGTCGAGGAAATCGTACAGGATCTTTGCCTTCTTCTCGTTGTGAGCCTTCATAGCTTCAAGGCCGCCCATCTTCTTTATCCACTTGAATACCTTGCCGCAGATGTAGATAGCGTAGCAGTTAGGTGTGTTGTAGAGGGAGTCGTTGTCAGCCTGTGTCTTCCACTTCAGCATTGTGGGAGTGCCCTCGAGAACATCGTCGGTGATGAGATCCTCGCGGATGATGGAGATAACAAGGCCTGCGGGGCCGACATTCTTCTGAACGCCGCCGTAGATAACGCCGTACTTTGTTACGTCAACAGGCTCGGACAGGAAGCAGGAGGATACATCGGCTACAAGAACGTGTCCCTTGGTGTCGGGCAGGGTCTTGAACTTTGTACCGTAGATGGTGTTGTTCTCGCAGATGTATACATAGTCAGCGTCCTCGGGAATATCGAGGTCGGAGCAGTCGGGGATATAGGAGAAGGTCTTGTCTGCGGAGGAAGCAACAGCAACGGCCTCGCCGTAGAGCTTAGCTTCCTGATATGCCTTCTTTGCCCACTGACCTGTGATTATGTAAGCAGCCTTTCTGTGCTTCATAAGGTTCATGGGGACAGCGGCGAACTGCTGTGATGCGCCGCCCTGAAGGAACAGTACCTTGTAATTGTCGGGGATATTCATCAGCTCTCTGATGTCCTTTTCGGCTTCCTTGATGATATCGTCGAATGCCTTTGAGCGGTGGGACATCTCCATTACAGACATACCTGTGCCCTTGTAATCGAGCATTTCTTCGGCAGCTTCTTTCAGGACCTCTTCGGGCAGAACCGCGGGACCTGCGCTAAAATTGTAAACTCTCATGGAAAATCCTCCTGAATATAACGGCGGTCGGTGCGACCGCTTTAATACATTAACATCTATTATTATAAGACAATTTCTGCGATATGTCAAGCGTGAAATAGGGGATATATAAAATTTTTATTCTGTATTTTGAATTTTAAATAAACGACCCTTGCAGTTTTTTGCAGTCGGATATGGTGTATTAT
>CAVIFG010000276.1:0-3112 GCA_963641955.1 Escherichia coli | reverse complement strand
GTGTTATAATACAGACCGCAGGAACAGAAGTTTCTGCGGTCTTATTCTACTGTCTGACGTCGGAAACCAACCTCCTCTCAGACAGTCACCACAGGCATACAGGAGGAATCGATATGTTTAACAACCGTACAGAAAGCGGCAGGAACAACATTGCCGGCATCAGAATGCAGCAGCTTCGCAAGCTCCGCAGGCTTTCGCAAAGACAGGTATCCGAGGGTCTTGCAGAGATGGGTCTTGTAGTTGACAAAAACGCTGTCCAGCGTATGGAATCGGGTCAGCGCTTCATCACCGATATTGAGCTCGGCACCATTGCCAAGTATTTCGGTATTACCATAGAAGAGCTTTTACTGCTCAAGTAAAACATAATGCCGCCGCATGAAATGTGCAGCGGTTTTTGTGTTATAACATACAACGCAAAAGCGCCGCGCAGGTTTCCCCGCGCGGCGCGCCGTTATTTCAAAGATGAATTACATCTCTACCGCAAGACCCTCTGCGCTTCTTACATTGAAGTTCTTTGCGGAGCCCTCGGCTGTTACCTTGATGGTGTTGCCGTTTCTTACAGCCTTGATGGTCAGAACCTTGTTGGATTCGGTATCGTATATAGCTGTTTCTGCGGTCTTGCCGTCCTCGAGCTGGTAGATAACGATGTCCGCATTCTCTGCGTAGTCGTACTCGAAGCCGCGCTTGAAGTCGCCGTAAGCTACGATGCTGTTGGGCTTTGCGAGAACAGGCATGGAGAAGTAATCGTGCTTTGTGGTGTACCACTTGCCGCCTTCAAATACTTCGCCGGTCTGGATATCTGTCCACTTGCCCTCGGGAACATAATACTGCGCGATGCCCTCTTCGTTGAATACGGGAGCAACCAGCAGATCATCGCCGAGCATATACTGTCTGTCGAGGTTGCGGCAAGCGGGATCGTCGGTGTAATCAACGACCATCGCACGCATCATCGGGATACCTGTTTCGTGAGTCTTGTGCGCCTGAGTCCAGAGGTAAGGCATCAGCTTGCCCTTGAGCTTTGTCCAGTGGCGGAGAACATCGCAGCTCTCCTCGTCGAAGTTCCACGGAACGCGGTAGGAGCTGTTGCCGTGCAGTCTGGAGTGGGAGGACATAAGGCCGAACGCGCACCATCTCTTATAGAGGTCGGGAGTACCCTGCGCCTCGAAGCCGGAGATATCGTGGCTGAAGTAGCCGAAGCCGCTCATGCAGAGAGAAAGTCCGCCGCGGAGGGTCTCCCACATGGATTCGTAGTTGGAGAAGCAGTCGCCGCCCCAGTGTACGGGGAACTTCTGTCCGCCGACAGTTGCGGAACGCGCGAACAGGCACGCCTTGTCCTTGCCGTAGTATTCTTCAAGTACCTCGTAAACGGTTCTGTTGTAGAGGTAGGTGTAGTAGTTGTGCATCTTGTAGGGGTCGCTGCCGTCGTAGTATACAACGCCCTTGGTGGGGATACGCTCGCCGAAGTCGGTCTTGAACGCATTTACGCCCATCTCGCAGAGCGCGCGGAGCTTGCCCTTGTACCACTCGCGGGCAGCGGGGTTGGTGAAGTCAACGATAGCCATACCTGGCTGCCACATATCGCCCTGCCATACGGAGCCGTCGGTGGTCTTGAGGAAATATCCGCCCTTTACGCCCTCGTCGAACATGGTGGAGCGCTGCGCGATGTAGGAGTTGATCCAAACGCAGATCTCGAGGCCCTTTGCCTTCAGGCGGGTGAGCATTGCCTTGGGATCGGGGAACATTCTCTTATCCCATGTGAAGTCGCACCAGTTGAATTCCTTCATCCAGAAGCAGTCGAAGTGGAATACCTCCAGCGGGATATCGCGCTCCGCCATGCCATCGATGAAGCTTGTTACGGTTGCTTCGTCGTAGTTGGTGGTAAAGGATGTTGTGAGCCACAGACCGAATGTGTAAGCGGGGGTCAGCGCGGGCTTGCCGGTGAGGTCTGTATATGTTGTGAGGACGTCGGCGATGTTTGCGCCGCCGATAACGAAATACTCAAGATGCTCGCCCTGAACGGAGAAAGCCACCTTGGAAACGGTTTCGCTTGCGACCTCGAAGTTTACCTTTTCGGGGTGATTTACGAACAGGCCGTAGCTGTTGGAGGAAACATAGAACGGGATGGACTTGTAGCTCTGCTCGGAGGATGTGCCGCCGTCGTTGTTCCAGACGTCAACGGTCTGGCCGTTCTTAACGAAGGTGGAGAACTTCTCGCCGAAGCCGTAGATGCTCTCGCCGACGCTGATGTTCATCATCTCGCGCATTACGCCGCACTCTGCGGTTTCCTCGTGCGCGAAGAAGGGCTTCATCTCGTCGTCAGCCATGCGCTCGTTAGTCTTCCACTGCTCCTCAAGGATATAGGAGGTGGTGCGCCAGCCCTGCTTGGTCATCAGTCTGCCGTCGTAGTAATACTTGATGTCCCACGCGCCGCTCTTGGGGATAACTACCTTTGTCTTGCCGGAAACCAGCTCGAAAGCGCCTTCCTTTTCGGTGATCTCGGGCTTGAAGTTCTTATCCTCGTACAGCTCGAAGGAGGGAGCCTTTGTAACTCTACCCTTGAAGTGGTCGATGGTCACCTTGATGGTGTTCTTGAGGGTGGAAGTGAATGTGATCTCGAGAACGGGGCCGCCGAGGGTCATGCCGCGGTTGCCGATCCACTGGTTTGTGGCGAGCACGTTCACGGATGTTTCGTCAGCGGTAACTTCGTAGATCTGTGTTGCGTAGTTAACGCCGTAGCCGGGCTTGTTCAGCCAAAGTCCGTCTGCATACTTCATTGATAAGTACCTCCGTTAAGTTAAAAATATTTTTTGTTAACATTACATAAGCCGCTCCGCTGCCGCGTTTATCATAATAATACCAAGCGCCGCAGGAGAGCCGCCGCCTAAATCCCGGCGCATTTCATAGGTGGATTAACCTAAAACAGGGTAATCGTTTACAGTACCTTGCAGAAACACACGCCGTATTTATCCGACAACAATATTCTAGCATAATTTTTTCATAATTTCAAGGGGTATTGCGGAATATTTATTATAAACATACCCGCAGGAATGATAACGATAGTGCCATGAGGGGTGAGGGGGTGCTGACGGGGTAAGATGATAATTGCGGTATA
>CAVIFG010000275.1:0-3116 GCA_963641955.1 Escherichia coli | reverse complement strand
ACCCTTAACTTCTTCAATCATAGCTAAAATCTTCTCAGAAGCCATTTTAATTTCCTCCATAAATATGTTTTAATTAAATTTGTTACGCCGTAAGGCGAATGTTACGCGGCGCTATGCCGCAAAGCTTTGTCCGTGACAATTAAGCGGTAGCTTCGCCTTCGGACTGCTTCTTCTCGATCTCGCTGATTGCGATAGCAAGGCGCTGGATCGGGGACTGAAGCATAAATACGAGCTGGGAAAGCAGAGTTTCCTTGGAAGGAAGCTTAGCGTAAGCCTCAACCTCTTCCTTGGAGATTGCCTTACCATCGAGGAAGCCGAGCTTGATGGCGAACTTGCCGTCGGAAGCTTCAGCCTTCTTGAACAGAAGCTTGGGGGCGATGATGATATCCTCTGCGGAAAGAGCGATAGCGGTTGTACCGGAAAGTGCAGGCTCAAGTCCCTCGATACCTGCGATCTCTGCCGCGCGCTTGAGCAGGGTATTCTTAACTACGAAGTAGTCAACGCCGTTCTCGCGGAGCTCCTTACGAAGCTTGGTGTCTTCCTCAACGGAGATACCACTGTAATCAACGAGAACACCGCCTGCTGCATTCTTCAGCTTTTCAGCAAGGTCAGCAACGAACTGCTGCTTCTGTGCGAGTATGCTCTGACTGGGCATTCAATTCACTCCTTTATAGAATTTTGCTGTTTCAAAAGAGTGGATATATTAAAAAATCCTCTCTGCGCAAAGACAGAAAGGAACTTCAGATTATCTCTGTAATATCCCATTCCTCGGCAGGCGTGAAACCACATTAAAGCATAAAGCAACCTGCTGTCTTTAGAACAGCATAATTATTATATCACACCAAATTAATTTTGTCAAGCACTTTTCAAAAAAATTTTCAAATTCTTAAAAAAGGGCAAAAAAAGGGGCTGCCTGCGCGGCAGCCCAAAAGGGAAAGGGAGCGGGATATCTTAAAGCGAGAATCGCTTTAAGTCAATGTTTCATCTGCGGGATTCCGCAGCGATGACACCCGCTGTTCATTAAACGTTGAACAGCAGCTCATCGTATGTAGGATACGGCCAGTAGCTCTCTCCTACGATTGTTTCAAGCTCATCGGCAACAGCACGCAGGCTCTGCATATCCGCAAATACCTCGTCGTGATAGAAGCGCGCCTTTTCAAGCTCGCCTGTGATCTCCTGTGCCTTTACTACGGCGTCGGAAAGTGCCTTTGCCTTGTCGCTGAGGGCGATGGTGAGGGTGTTGACCTTCTGAGCCATTTCTGTTTCGACTGCGGGGTCAACGCCTATTGCCTTCTTGCTTGCGGCAATATCGCACACATCCTTGGCGAACTTCATAACTGCGGGCAGGATCTCTGTCTTTGCCATGTCGGCAGCAGTAAGAGCCTCGATGTTGATGACCTTGGAGTAGTTTTCAAGCTGGATCTCTTCTCTGGAGTGCAGCTCAACTTCATTGTATACGCCGAACTTTGTGAAGAGCTTAACGTTCTTCTCCGCTGTCAGGCAGGGGATAGCGTCAACTGTGGACTTGAGGTTCGGCAGACCGCGCTTTTCAGCTTCTACCAGCCACTCTGCGCCGTAACCGTTGCCGTTGAAGATAACTCTCTTGTGAGCCTTGATGTTCTTAACCAGCAGATCGTGCAGGGCGGTGTTGAAGTCATCAGCCTTTTCAAGCTCGTCAGCAAATTCTGTCAGGGAGTTTGCAACGATTGTATTGAGGACTGTGTTCGGGCCTGCGATGTTCAGGCTGGAACCTGCGCTTCTGAACTCGAACTTGTTGCCTGTGAATGCAAACGGAGAAGTTCTGTTTCTATCTGTTGTATCCTTCGGGAAGTTAGGCAGGGAGGAAACGCCAACGTTGAACATTTCTCTGCCGGAGGTGTATTCCTTGCCCTCCTCAAGAGCCTCGATAACATTCTCGAGCTCTTCGCCGAGGAAGATGGAGATGATAGCAGGAGGTGCTTCATTAGCGCCGAGTCTGTGGTCGTTTCCTGCGGAAGCAACGGAAAGACGCAGCAGGTCGGAGTATTCATCAACAGCCTTGATAATAGCAACGAGGAATGTCAGGAACTGTGCGTTCTCCATCGGGCTCTTGCCGGGATCCAGCAGGTTCTGACCGTCATCGGTGGACAGCGACCAGTTGTCGTGCTTACCGGAACCGTTGATACCTGCGAAGGGCTTTTCATGAAGCAGGCAGACAAGGCCGTGCTCCAGAGCGATCTTCTTCATCAGCTCCATTGTCAGCTGGTTCTGGTCGGTCGCAAGGTTTGCGGGAGCGAATATAGGAGCGTTCTCGTGCTGAGCGGGAGCGACCTCGTTGTGCTTTGTCTTGGATGTGATGCCGAGCTTCCACATATGCTCGTCAAGATCCTTCATATAGCTTGCTACACGATCCTTGATGGAGCCGAAGTAGTGGTCGTCCAGTTCCTGACCCTTGGGAGCGGGAGCGCCGAACAGCGTTCTGCCTGTGAAAATCAGGTCCTTTCTCTGATCGTATGTTGCCTTATTAACAAGGAAGTATTCCTGCTCTGCGCCTACTGTCGCAACAACCCTCTTTGTAGTGGTGTTGCCGAACAGCTTGAGTATTCTCAGAGCCGCGTCGGAAACAACGTCCATGGAACGCAGCAGAGGAGTTTTCTTGTCGAGCGCTTCGCCCGAGTAGGAATAGAATGCGGTGGGGATATATAAAGAACCGCCCTTTACGAAAGCGTAGGAGGTAGGATCCCATGCAGTATAGCCTCTAGCCTCGAATGTAGCGCGGATGCCGCCGGAGGGGAAGCTGGATGCGTCAGGTTCGCCCTTGATGAGCTCCTTGCCGGAGAACTCCATAATAACGGTGCCGTCGCCCATGGGGGAGATGAAGCTGTCGTGCTTTTCAGCGGTGATGCCTGTCATAGGCTGGAACCAGTGGGTATAGTGTGTTGCGCCCTTTTCGATTGCCCAGTCCTTCATAACACTGGCGACAACGTTTGCCACATCCAGATCCAGAGGCTTCCCCTCTTCAATGGTTGCCTTCAGGCTCTTATAGGTGGCGCTGGGCAGACGCTCCTTCATAACGTGCTCATTGAATACCATGGAGCCGTAGATTTCCTTGGTGTTTGCTGCCATATTGATCTACT
>CAVIFG010000274.1:0-3132 GCA_963641955.1 Escherichia coli | reverse complement strand
GTTGAGAACAAGGTTGGTCCCAAGTTCTATAAGGAAATTAATTCCCACAAATCCTATCAGCATATACGCAACAATATTCGCGCCGTTCGCCCACACCTTGATGGTATCAAGGAAGAATATCACACAGCCGATAAGGAATACTCCCGTATTTACAACAGGCGCCGTTATCGACGCGAGAAGCACTGCGACGATCTGGTTTTTCTTGCTTACAAGGCGGTAAACCGCGCCTGCGCACAGACCGGACAGTGTGCCCTTGGCAAGAACAGTGATTATCGTGCCGGGAACGTTTACCGTAAGAAATGCATTCGCGTCGCCCGTCAGAAGAACCGCAACGCCAAATACAAATCCGAGCCACGCGCCCGCTTTCCAGCCGTAAAGCGCCGCACCGACAACTATCGGCACAAGCGTTAGCGTAATGCTGAACGCCGAAAAGCGCAGTCCCATAGATACGAACTGAAGCACTACAACAATCGCGGTCAGAAGACCGATACCTACGATCGTCTGTGTGGCGATCTTTTTTCCCTTGAGGGAAGCGTTATTTTCGTTTGCCATAACGAAACTCCTTTGCTGGCACTCGGGCCCCTGTCCCGATGTACCGCGGGTATATATATTTACGGGCAAAGCCCGCAGACCCCTAAATCAGCGGTTCTTCTTGTAGATATCAAGAAGCCCCGTAAGTATCAGGCTCTTGTCAAGGATGAAATCCTTTCTGCACAGCGGCTTGAGCACTTCCGCAAAGCCACCCGTCGCAACTACCGTGCATTTTTCGCCTATCTCTTCCTCGAAATGCTCTATCATTCCGTCGATCATAAACGCCGCTCCATTGAGCAGCCCCGAGCGCATACAGTCTATCGTGTTCGTTCCGATGACGCGCTTCACGGGTTCGTTGGTTATGCTGATAAGCGGCAGGCTCGCGGTTTTCGCGGCGAGCGCTTCGATGGATATCTTTATCCCCGGCGCGATTATCCCGCCGATAAATCCGCCCGTCCTGTCGACGGCAAGCACCTTGGTCGCCGTGCCGACATCTATAACGATAACAGGCAGGTCGTAGTGCTCCTTTGCCCCCACCGCCACGGAAGCCATGTCCGCGCCGAGGGAAGCGGGTTCGTCTATCTTGATGTTCAGCCCAGTCTTTATTCCGGGGCCCACCGTCAGCACGCGGCAGCCGCATACCTTTTCAACCGCAGGCTTTAACTGCGTTGTCACCGGCGGCACCACCGAGGACATGATCGCCCCGACAACTTCATCGGGCTTGTGCCCGTAAAGCTCGAGTATGTCCACCAGCGTTATCGCATACTGATCTTCCATGCGGTATCTGTCGGTGGAAATTCTCGACACGAACGCAAGCTCGTCATTCTCATCAAATCCGCCGATGACGGTATTTGTGTTTCCGACGTCTATTGTAAGTATCATAGTGTATCTCCGTTAGTATCAGTTCATGTATTCTCCGCTGTATTCCAGCAGGGTAACGCTCTCCACGCCCTTTATCTCATTGAAACGGCTGACGTAGCTTGCGTCGTTGTTCTTTATCTTGACCTCAACGGTGAGTTCAACGTGTTCTCCCGTCTGCGTCTTGTTTTTGAGCTTGTATTTAATGTTTCCGAGAAGCCCGTAGATATTCATTTCCTCCGCCGCGTCGTAGCGCACGATAAGAAGATAGCTCTTCTTTTCTTTCTTGAATATGGTGAGGAGTATGTATATCACCGCGATTATAACCGTTCCGAACAGCGCGACCCAGTAAAGCTGCGCGCCCGCGGTAATTCCCGCCGCAATGCCCCAGAACAGGAAGCCGATGTCCAGCGGATCTTTCACCGCCGCGCGGAAGCGCACAATGGACAGCGCACCGACCATACCAAGCGAAAGCACGATGTTCGCGCTTATCGTCATGATGATGAACGCCGTTACCACCGTCGTAAGAACCAGCAGTATATTGAAGTTCTCGGAATAGACCACCCCGCGGTAGAAAAACCTGTATACGCAGTAAACTATCGCGCCGCAAACCGTCGCCGTAAGAAGCGTTGCGATTATCGTGCCCACCGTAAGGTTGGCAAGCTGCGCGGTGAAATCAAAACCGCTCAACACCGACGACGCCGTGCTGAAAAAATCAGAAACCATGTGCCTTTACCTCCGTCATTCTGTCGCAGCAGATTATGTATTTCGATACCGACATCCGCGGAGCGTTCAGCCCCTGCAATGCCGCCTGTATGCTGTCGGGAAGATAATTGTCGAATTTTACTTCGAGTATTATTTCCTTTTGATATATCGGAGAGTAAAACGCATTCTCATCAAACATATCAAGGGTATTATAGCAGGTCGACAGCGTTTTGTCAAATGTTATCCTCACATTCCCAAATGGGTATATCAGCGCCTCGCGGCGGTAGTCCACGATGACCCTCGGCCGCAGGGAAGTCAGCCTGTCCGAGCGGTAAAACTCCCCGAATGCGTCCTCCGCATCCTCGTGGGAGCTCATGAAGGAGCAGTCGCCGCGCAGCAGCATTTCATACTGCTCCCTTGTCAGCAGGTTGGATATTTTGGAAACGTACTCGCCGTCCTTGTGCTTCGCTTCAAGGGTTATGCGGGAGGGATCAAGGCCGTAGGCGCGGACGCGGAATTTTCTGCGGGTTTCCAAGCCGTTTATTTTGTCGAAGTAGCCGCTGCCGTAGATGTCGTCGAAATAAAGACTTGTTACGCGGTAGCCACCGTCGGCTCCGTGGGGGTCGGGGTAAGTCAGCGGGGCAAGCCTTGAAAGCAGTACGCGGCGCGTGCCCTCGTCGATGATGAATTTAAGCTCGTGGCGCATTTTCCTGCCGCCGTGGTCGCTGCGGCGAAGCTGGGGCATTATTTTGTCCGCCTTTATCGAGCGGCGAAGTTTTAGCATTCGCGTGCTGCCTCCTTATTTTATAGTTTAAGGTCGATAAACATTTAAAATTTCCGCGTAGCGTACTGGTTTTCGCTTCCTTTTGACACAAAAGGAAGCGGGGGTGCAGGGGGCAGTGCCCCCGCAAGATACATGGTTATTGAAATCAACACAGCGTTGATGCACACACATACTAAATATAAATTTAAACGCCCCCAAGAGCGCTAAAGGGGGTGTGGGGGGAAAACAAGAGTTTTCCCCCCACAGTCTATTGC
>CAVIFG010000273.1:0-3143 GCA_963641955.1 Escherichia coli | reverse complement strand
GCATCGGTCTCCCCGTTCCCCAGGGCTTCACAATCACAACAGAGGCCTGCACACAGTACTATGAGGATGGCCGCAAGATCAACGACGAGATCATGGCTCAGGCTATGGAAGGCGTAAAGAAGATGGAGGAGATCAACGGCAAGAAGTTCGGCGATCTTAAGAACCCCCTTCTCGTTTCCGTTCGCTCCGGCGCAAGAGCATCCATGCCCGGCATGATGGACACGATCCTCAACCTCGGTCTTAACGACGACGTTGTAAACGCAATGATCGCGGGCAACCCCGATCCTAAGTTCGAGAGATTCGTTTACGACTCTTACAGACGTTTCATCCAGATGTTCTCCGACGTTGTTATGGAAGTCGGCAAGAAGTACTTCGAGCAGCTCATCGACAAGATGAAGGCTGAAAAGGGCGTTCAGTACGATATCGATCTGACCGCTGCTGACCTCAAGACTCTGGCAGAGCAGTTCAAGGCTGAGTACAAGAACCAGCTCGGTCAGGACTTCCCCTCCGACCCCGTACAGCAGCTCAAGCTCGCTATCGAGGCTGTATTCCGTTCTTGGGATAACCCCCGTGCAAACGTATACCGCCGCGACAACGATATCCCTTACAGCTGGGGTACTGCAGTAAACGTAATGCCGATGGTATTCGGTAACCTGAACAACGAGTCCGGTACAGGCGTTGCCTTCACCCGTGACCCCGCAACAGGCGAGAAGAAGCTTATGGGTGAGTTCCTTATCAACGCACAGGGCGAGGACGTTGTTGCAGGCGTTCGTACTCCTATGCCTATCGCACAGATGGAGAAGGAGTTCCCCGAGGCATACGCAGAGTTCATCAAGGTTTGCGACACCCTCGAGAACCACTACCACGATATGCAGGATATGGAGTTCACAGTAGAGAACAAGAAGCTCTATATGCTCCAGTGCCGTAACGGTAAGAGAACAGCTCAGGCTGCCCTCAAGATCGCTTGCGACCTCGTTGATGAAGGCCACAAGACAGAGCAGGAAGCTGTTCTGATGATCGACCCCAGAAACCTCGACACACTGCTCCACCCGCAGTTCGACGCAAAGGCTCTGAAGGCTGCTACACCCGTAGGCAAGGGCCTCGGCGCTTCCCCCGGAGCAGCTTGCGGTAAGATCGTATTCACTGCCGACGATGCAGAAGCATGGGCAAGCAGAGGCGAGAAGGTAGTTCTGGTTCGTCTGGAAACTTCTCCTGAGGATATCACAGGTATGAAGGTATCTCAGGGTATCCTGACCGTTCGCGGCGGTATGACTTCTCACGCTGCCGTTGTTGCTCGTGGTATGGGTACCTGCTGCGTATCCGGCTGCGGCGACATCAAGATGGACGAAGAGAACAAGAAGTTCGAGCTGGCAGGCAAGACCTACCACGAGGGCGACTGCATCTCCATCGACGGTACAACCGGTAACATCTATGACGGCCTTATCCCCACTGTTGACGCTTCCATCGCTGGTGAGTTCGGCAGAGTTATGGCATGGGCTGATAAGTACAGAAAGCTCAAGGTAAGAACCAACGCAGATACTCCCGCAGACGCTAAGAAGGCTCGCGAGCTGGGCGCAGAGGGTATCGGTCTTTGCCGTACAGAGCATATGTTCTTCGATCCTGACAGAATTGCAGCATTCCGTGAGATGATCTGCTCCGACACTGTTGAGGAGAGAGAAGCAGCACTGGCTAAGATCGAGCCGATGCAGCAGAGCGACTTCGAGAAGCTTTACGAAGCACTCGAGGGCAACCCTGTAACCATCAGATTCCTTGATCCTCCTCTCCACGAATTCGTTCCCACAGAAGAGGCTGACATCGAGGCTCTTGCTAAGGCTCAGGGCAAGTCCGTTGAGACCATCAAGAACATCATTGCTTCCCTGCATGAGTTCAACCCGATGATGGGTCACCGTGGATGCCGTCTGGCTGTAACCTATCCCGAGATCGCAAAGATGCAGACAGCTGCTGTTATCAAGGCTGCTATCAACGTTAAGAAGGCTCATCCCGATTGGAACATCGTTCCCGAGATCATGATCCCGCTGGTTGGCGAGGTTAAGGAGCTGAAGTTCGTTAAGGACATCGTTGTTAAGACTGCTGACACGATCATCGCAGCAGCAGGTTCCGATCTGAAGTACTCTGTTGGTACAATGATCGAGATCCCGAGAGCAGCTCTGACCGCTGACGACATCGCTAAGGAAGCTGAGTTCTTCTGCTTCGGTACAAACGACCTGACACAGATGACATACGGCTTCTCCAGAGATGACGCTGGTAAGTTCCTCGGCGCTTACTACGACGCTAAGATCTTTGAGAACGATCCGTTCGCAAAGCTTGACCAGGTTGGCGTTGGCAAGCTGATGAAGATGGCTATCGAGCTCGGTAAGAAGACCCGTCCCGAGATGCACTGCGGTATCTGCGGTGAGCACGGCGGCGATCCCACATCCGTTGAGTTCTGCCACCAGATCGGTCTGGATTATGTATCCTGCTCGCCTTTCCGCGTTCCGATCGCAAGACTGGCTGCTGCACAGGCTGCTCTGAGATAATCTCTGCGGCTTAACAGCACGGATCTATAAACAATTTGACCCATCCCGCGAGGGATGGGTCTTTTGTTATATATGAAAATAACACGCCGCTCACATCGACAATAGTTTCAACATATATCATTCCGCCGAAAGGATACAGGATATTTCTTAGCGTGAATTTGGTGTTGCTTTTTCGGAAAGAATATGCTATAATATCCATTAAAAGGGGGCAAATATCATGAAGAAATGGTACGACGAAGAGTTTGAATTTGCCGTCGAGGTCACGGGATATCTCCGCGCAACTCACCCCGAAAACTACTGCCGTAATGGCGAGGAAATAGGCGACGTGTACCGCTGTACATACGGCTGCCCCGTCAATGCGCAGGGGCAGGGTATCTGCTCGAAAACAATGATGATGCTGTACCCTCTTATGGAAGCAGTCCGCAGCGGCGGCACCCTCGACAATCTCGGCGGCGACGGGGAGTTTTCAAAGGATGTGGTCTGTCCCGACGGGTGCGTTATTTTCCGCCTGACAGCAAAGCGGCGCAATAATAACAACTTCCACAAGGGCGGATTTTTCAATCCATCGTGAGTGCAGACATAAAAAACGCCCCGTAAGGCGTTAGC
>CAVIFG010000272.1:2709-3153 GCA_963641955.1 Escherichia coli | reverse complement strand
GAGATATCCCTCGCAGGTGACAGACCTGTGTATTGTCCCGGAACCTGTCATTTGTTTCTCGGAGAACAGAACTGTGCCCTCGAATTCAGTTTCATTTGTTTTTGTATTGACTACGGAAACAACAGACTTTCTGTCATGGAAGCTGTCATACATCGGATTGAACGGCGATATATTAAACGCAAACGAAGGTATCTGATTGACCTCCTCGACAAAGCTGCCCGAAAGCAGCCTTCTGTCGCTGTCAGGGTCAGGTTCGTGGATCACAGAAGATGTGCCGTTGTTTACGACAGATATCCTGTACATCAGTATATCGCCTCCTTCTCAATGTTCTGCTTGTGCATGAATTCTGCCCAGCCCGAAGGCGAATTCTCGTATTTGCCCGACAAAACATCTGAATAGAACGTTAAGATCAATGAAGCATCACGGCTGTCAATAACTCCGTTC
>CAVIFG010000272.1:1611-2699 GCA_963641955.1 Escherichia coli | reverse complement strand
GTCCTGAGGGCTTTCCGGCAGATATATTTGAATATGCCGTCATTATCGCTGATGCATCAATGCTGTCCACTTTTCCGTCGCCGTTAACATCAGGGAAAACATACACTGACGGATTGTACAGTTTATTCGGATTCGGAACTATTGCGGGTGAAGCCTTAAATTCTGCCGTTATCTTATAAATTCCGTGGCTTTCAGACCATGATACCGTTGGTTCAGCAGATTCATAATGATAATCAGGGAGAAGCGCATCGCAAAGTGTCTTTCTTCCCGACCAGTGCAGCCAGTCAAATACGAGTTTAAGCCGCTCCTGCGCACGGTGCTTGTCGAAGCAGATGAACTCAAAGGTGTATGAAAGTTTTCTGTCGCCGTAAGTATGTCCGCCAAAAAGTTCGGAGAAATCATGTGTAACATTGCTGTACGGGACGCGCTCCGTCAGATCGTCCCGAGGAGCTGCGCCGATCTTGCGGCTGACAGTATTCAGCTTATGTGTATAATACGAATGAGCACCATTCACCGATATTCCTTCCCTCATGTTGCAAGCCCCCTTTTCTTCATTTTTACAGTTACGCCTTGACGTTCGTCTATGCCGTCTGCTGCGACATCAACAACGCCCTCGGCTACTACTTCCTCGCCGACAATGAACTGTGCATTTATCTGCACAGGCTGCGGATTCCCGTCAGTACCGTTATTGTGGACGGTGCTATAGTTGTACGAGTTGTTTATCACTTCCGATGTGGCTGACGGACGTGCTATAGCAGGGTCAGACGGTGAACCGTACAAGTCAAGTGCAGCAACAGCAGAATCATCAATTTCAGGTATATCTGCTTCCACAGATATCCTTGGCGCGTCTGAATCTATCTCGAATTCGAGCTGCTTCATTGCCTTGACAGCGTCAACCCCGATATCAGGCATTTCCTCTGTGAATCCTACACCAATACCCTCGGCAAGATTCTTACCGATAAGATCACGCATCAGAGTAGACGGGGAATGGATTCCGAATGCGGATTTAAAATCAGAGATAATGCCGTCTGCAAATCCTGATATTTTTTCTTTCAGCCAGCTTCCCGCACCTGTGATACCATTCCACA
>CAVIFG010000272.1:949-1601 GCA_963641955.1 Escherichia coli | reverse complement strand
CATTCCACAGTCCCTCAACGAGATTTTTTCCTGCGTCAAGCATTTTTGACGGCAGCGCTTCTATTGTTTCCTGAATTTTATCAACAAGTCCGCTCGCGGCTTCTTTTGCCTTTTCTTTAAGGTTGCTGCCCCACTCCACAACGCTTTGCAGTGCAGCTTTGAGCTGCTCTGCAATGTTGCCGGGCAATTCCTTGAAAAACGTCTTTATGTTATCCAGAAATCCGCTTGCGGTATCTATTGCTTTTTGGCGCATTTCAAATGCCCATTCTGCAACACGCAGAATTGCGGATTTCAGATGATCGGCAATATTGCCGGGAAGTTCCGAAAGAGATTTGCTTATATTTTCAAGAAACTCGCTTGCCGAATCAATAGCCTTCTGCCGCATTTCAACAGCCCACTCCGCTGCCTTGGAAAGTGCGTTTTTCAGAAAATCAGCGATGTTTCCGGGCAGTTCCTTGAAGAAATTCTTTGCGTTTTCAAGGAATCCGCTCGCTGCATCTATAGCTTTCTGGCGCATATCCTGCGACCATTCCGCAATGTAGATAATGACTTCGCCCAGTGCCTCGCCAACATTGCTGAGGAGTGTGTCGAGCGCCTCCGCGAGCGAAACGAGTACTTCCGGCAATGCGTCAACTATTGCCATAACTATATC
>CAVIFG010000272.1:0-939 GCA_963641955.1 Escherichia coli | reverse complement strand
TAAGCATTTCTATGATAGATTTTATAATGCCCGGCAGCGCGGAAGTCAATGCACCAAGTAATTCCGGCAACGCGTCAACGATCCCTGTCAGAATTTTCTGAACGACCTCCAGCACCTTTGGCTGACCTTCGGCGATGTAATCTATCAGTCCATCGATCATTCTGCCTACTGATGCAATGATTTCAGGCAGGTTGTCAAGCAGTGCCTGTGCCAATTCACTGACTATCGCCAGTTCGGCATCGAGGAGCATGGGAAGGCTGTCAACGAACGCCTCTGCAAGCGTGAGAATTATTGAAATACCTGCGTCCGCAAAAACGGGAAGATTCTGCTTTATGCCTTCAACAAGCTGCGCCAAGCCTTCTTCCGCCGCACTGATAAGCTGGGGAAGATTCTCGGCAAGTCCCTGTGCAAGAGCGCCTATCATTTCAATTGCCGCTGTAAGCAGTTGCGGTATTATCTGAACGGCACATTCCACTATAGTAATGCCAATGTCTGAGGCAGCCTGCGATATGGTATCCATATTCGCAAGCAGTCCGTTAACAAGCTCCGTCACAACTGACGCACCCATATCTGCCATTTTAGGCAGATATTCAGCAATTTTGGTTACTGCCTGTCCAAGTACATCGCCAAACGATTCGGCAAGTCCCTCGAAACCGCCCTCATTAAATGCGTCAGTGAGCTGAGAAAGGTACTCACCGCCGAGCTGTGCAAGCTCTCTGAGCGGATCATTCATATTCTCATATATGGCAATACCAAACGCCTCTGCTTTTGACTCAAGCGATTTCATATCGCCTTCGAGGGTATCGTTCATGGTATCCGCCATTTGCGCCATAGCGCCGTCGCAATTGTTTAGTGCTATTGCCAGATTGTCGAATTCTTCACCACATCCGGAAAGCATTCCCTGTGCGGCTGCAAGGTCAGTTTTATTGAATATATCAC
>CAVIFG010000271.1:2381-3158 GCA_963641955.1 Escherichia coli | reverse complement strand
ACAGGGAGAAACTATGGGGGAGGTGGAAAACGTAGTTTTCCCCTCCACCAAAGTTTCTCCCCTCGCAGAAGTGCGAAAAGAAATATATTAAAAAGTTTGAACCAACAGCGTAGCTGTAATTAAAAACCGTGCCTTGCGGCACGAGCCGCCTCTCCCCCTCGCGGGAGCGAAAACAAATTTGTAATTAAAATGCCCCATGGCGCCGCCATCGCCCATCCTCGCCGATGGCTTGGATGGAACGCTGGCGCCGCGCGCCTTGACGGCGCATAAAGGCACTTTATAGTATCGAGGTGATATCGTGAACGAACGACTTCCGTTTTTGAGAGAAAAGGCAAATCGGCTCCCGCTGGAGCCCGGCGTCTACCTCATGAAAGACAAGACGGGTCTTATAATATATGTCGGCAAGGCTAAGGCACTCAAGAACCGCGTTACGACCTATTTCCATTCAAACCCGCAGCATACCGCAAAGACATTGAAGCTTGTCGACACGATATACGACTTCGATTTCATAGTCACCCACACCGAGCTTGACGCGCTGGTGCTGGAAGCGAGCCTTATAAAAATGCACCAGCCCAAGTATAATATACTATTAAAAGATGACAAGGGCTACAATTATATAAAAATATCCCGTGAGCCGTACCCGCGTATAACCTACGCGCTCAACACCAACGATCCCAACGCCGATTACATCGGACCTTTCACCAGCGGTTACACCGTGCGGCAGGCAGTCGAGGAGGCAAACACCATCTTCATGCTGCCGACCTGCCACAGGGGGTT
>CAVIFG010000271.1:0-2371 GCA_963641955.1 Escherichia coli | reverse complement strand
CGTCGTCCGCTTCGCCATTTCGGTGTTGTACTGCGTCTGTGTGATTTCTCCGTCGCGGAGAAGATCCGCCAGCTCATCATCCGTGTAGGTGTACAGCTCGTCAAGGCTGTCCGAACTGTCGGAGCTGTCCGATGTGCTCTCGGATGTGTATTCCTCGAGGATATTTACCCCTGTATCGTCGGTGGTCGTATCCTCCGTCAGATACTGCTCCGCCTCGTTGCTTAACTCAACGGTGTCAAACTTGCGGGTCTGTACGGCGGTTGTGTCCGCCTGTATGACCGCTTCATCCTGGGATGCAGCCTTTTCCGCCTTTGCGGAACGCTCCGTTGTGTCTACCCCCGAAAGCTTTACCTGCGCCGCTGTCGTGTTTATCGTAAGATCCATAACGATATACCTCCTGTCGTTTTATGACCTCATTATATTCCCGCAGTGTGAAAATTTTGTGAAACCGCTGTGTCTTTTTCAGAAAAATAATTCGCAGCTAATATATACAATGTGAAATATTGTTACAAAATAAGACAATCGCATTTTGCGACAAACAAAGGAAGTTTATATGATAAAATATTACATTTTTGATATGGACGGCACCCTCTGCCACAGCATGGGTTTCTGGCGGGCGGAAACCGCTCATATCCCCAACTACCGCGACCCCGCCGCCATGCAGATAGCCTACGACAATATGCGCCGTCGATACCGCGACGAAATCGAGCTGCGCGCGGGGGCAAGAGAGCTCCTTGAAAACGCCCGCGCCGCGGGAATACGCTGCTGCATCGCCAGCGCCACCGCCCGTGACGTCGCGCAGCCCTTTCTCGACAAAACAGGGTTGATGGACTACATGGATTTCTACATCGACTGCCACGAGATAGGAATTTTTAAGGAGCATCCCGATATCTACCTGCAGTCGGCACAGCGCTTCGGCGCGAAAATAAGCGAGTGCGCCGTTTTCGAGGATTCGGAATACTGCGCCCGCACCGCCAAAAAAGCGGGGTTTTATGTTGTGGGAGTATACGACCCCACCACCTCCGCCGAGGGCGACACCGCCGCGTATTCGGATATGTACATAAACAGCCTTGAGGACTTCAAAGGAATAAAGGAGTAACGCCATGATAATCAATACAGAATGGACGCTTTCATTCGCGGGCGCAGAATATCCCTGCGGAAAACTGCCCGTGTCCTGCCTGAAAACAATAGCCCCCGCATTCGGGATAGACGACTATTCCGTCGGGGAAAACCAATACGCCGCCGCTGAGCTTATGCAGGAAAGCTGCACATTCAGGACCGTTTTCGACGTGGAGGACGTTAACTCCAGAATACTCCTGATGAAAAGCGTGGACACCTGCGCGGAAATATACCTCAACGGAAAAAGCATAGGCACCGCCGACAATATGCACCGCACATGGGCGTACAAGCTTCCGCAGGGGCTTCTCAAGCCGACGGACAACCTGCTTGAAGTATGCATAAGCTCACCGATGGAGCTTGCGCAGTCCGCCGCGGAAAAGCGCCCGCTTTACGGCGTGGCTTCCACCGTGCCAGGGTATCAGCATATCCGCAAGCCGCATTATATGTACGGCTGGGACTGGGGCGCGGTCATTCCCGATATGGGAATATACGGCTCCGTTGAGCTACGCCGCGATGAATTCGAGCTTCACGCCGATGTGAAGCAGACCTTTGCCGAGGACTTTTCCTCCGCCACCGTTGAGATAACCCCCGTGCTTTATTCCCTGCTGACGGGCAAGCGGATAGAAAACGAATGCCCCGCGTCCGTCACCCTCGAGGGGGTCGCCATCGAAACCACCGTCGGCAGACCCGCCGTTTTCGAGATAACTAACCCCGCCCTCTGGCAACCCGCGGGTTATGGCGCGCAGCCGCTGTACAGCGTGGGGATATCCACCTCCGTAGGCCGCCGCTGCGAATTTATGATGGGTCTGCGAAAGATACGCCTTTCCCGCGAAAAACAGCCCGACGGCGGACGGGAATTCTGCTTTGAGGTGAACGGCAGGAAAATTTTCGCCCGCGGTGCAAACTACATCCCGCAGGATAACATCATCGCGGATGTAACGCCGCAGAAAACCGCTCACCTGCTTGCCGCCATGCGCGAAGCAAACTTCAACATGGTAAGAGTATGGGGCGGCGGATATTACCCCGAGGACAGCTTCTACGAACTGTGCGATCAGATGGGTCTGCTGGTATGGCAGGATTTCATGTTTGCCTGCGCCGCATATGATTTCGACAAGAACCAGCTTGACGGCATATACCGCGAGGCCTGCGACAATATCCTGCGGTTTAAAAACCACGCCTGCCTTGCGCTGTGGTGCGGAAACAACGAGATAGAATCCATGTGGGAGGGCTGGGGCGTGCCCGACGACCCCGC
>CAVIFG010000270.1:0-3182 GCA_963641955.1 Escherichia coli | reverse complement strand
ATTTTTCATTTGTCAAGAGCTTTTTTTAAATTTTTTCAGTGAATTTTGAATAACTTACAGCAAAACAATCAAACGCTGCCCCATCAATTTCCATTCAAAGTAAACAATATTGAATACGCATTTTTAAAACCTATGCAGGCTGTATGCATGCAAAACACAACATGGCAACCGTAACCTTTTGTAACCAAACTGTAATTGAAATGTAGTTGCATTTATAAACCAGCAATGCTATAATGAAGAAAAACGGAGGTGGTTTATATGAAAAAACGTTTTGCATTTATTTTAGCTATATCTATCCTGCTTGTTTCCGGCTGTGCCAAAACCGAGCCATCTTCCCCCGCGGACGATGTTTCCGGATCCGGCAGCGTTTCCGAAGCGGCATCCGAATCGGACAGCGCCGTCACCAAGCCCGAAGCAAATGACCCCGAACTGTTCACCGAGCCGCTGTTCCGCGAAAGCTCGCTGTTTTTCGACAAGGCAGATAACGCGGGCGCGGAGGATAATTTCCTCGCCGCAGCCTCCTCCAAAACACCTTGTTCCGCAGCAGATCTGAAGCTTGAAACGCTTTCACACGGAGCCGACAGCGTAAGCTATGAGCTAAAGGACATCAAGGCAAACGCCTTTGTAGACTTCCGCTCGGATAAGGATATTTCGGTGCTGGTCGACCCGGCGTATATGTACAATATTCCCCTGCCCTGCCTTGACGCCGTACCCGCCGAGAATTACACGTTCGACATAAACGGCGAGCGGGTAGTTTGCGACTCGCTGTTTGTTAAGGCAAGCTCCGCCATCGTGCAGGATGAGGATGACGAAGAAACGGTGGATTACCGCACGGACGGATACTGCTATGCTGCCGTAACGATGAACATAACCATAACTGCAAACGCTGACGGAATAGCAGCCGCCGGTAAACTTACCGCCATGGACAAAATATCGGACGATACGGCGACTATGCTGGATGTTTGCTTCCTTGGCGACGATGCATTCGACGAGAAGAACGCCGACGCCGCCGAAACCTACAAGGCACTGCTTTCTGTAAAGGATAAGCTGACCGCTGATGATATCATGGGCGTGAACCTTATCGACCTTGATTTTGACGGGAAACCCGAGGTGCTGATCACCCGTCTTGTAAATATCGACGGCGCGAACGAATGGAATCAGTTCTGCGATGTCGATATCTATTCCATAGACAATTCGCAGCTTGTGTATGTCGACACACTGTACAACAACGACAGCGGACTGCTCAGCACGCACGGAAATATCCTCGGTCTGAAAACCCTTGAAAACGGCGATAAGGCATGGTACACCATGTCGCGGTTCAAGCGCGGGGAAACCGACAGCAATCCCGCCGATTATATTTTCACCATGAAAGACGGCAAGCTTGAATTCACCGAGATATTCAGCTCTGTCGGGAATGAATTTGCGGAGGGCGAAGAAAGCGATGTTCATTATTATATGAACGGCGAGGAAATTCAGTTCGGCGTGAATTATGACTACTTCCCTTACTATGACCCCAGCGATCCCACGCAGGCGGACGAACAGCCCAACTGGCCTTACTACACCTACGGCGACTACACTGCCTCTTTCGGAAGGTGGGAGATATACGGCTGGCTGCGCGAGGCCTACTGCAAGGATATGACGCAGACATTCCTGCTTTATTCCGATGAATTCAGCCGCAAGGGCGGTAACTGGGACGAGTATATAAAGCTGCCCGTCACCGACCGAATGGTCGGGTTCAAGCTTGCGAACCTCACCGACGCATACTATTTTGGAAGCTACGACCCGACGATACAAAACTTCAATTACAGATTCCTTGGCGATTATGCAAAGCCCGTTATCTATCTCTACCCAGAGGAAACCACCGATGTCACCGTAAAGGTAAAGCTTGACGGCGAACTCACCTGCACCTACCCCGACTACCGTGACGGCTGGGATGTCACCGCGTCCCCCGACGGCACCATCGTCGACAAAGCGACCGGCAAGGAGTACTACTGCCTCTACTGGGAGGGCGAAAGCTCCGCAGAATGGGACATGAGCTGCGGCTCTGTTGTCAGCGGCAGGGACACCGCGCAGTTCCTTGATAAAAAACTTGCGGAGATAGGTCTGAACGCCCGCGAGCGCAACGAGTTCATCATCTACTGGCTGCCGAGGATGCAGGAGAACAAGTATAACTACATCACGTTCCACACCGAGGATTATTCCGCGGCTGTTCCGCTGGAGGTTGATCCGCAGCCCGACAGCGTGCTCAGAGTATTCATGGTATACGCGAGCGTGCCCGAATATTTTGAAACCGTGCCGCAGCATTTTGATGGGTTCGAGAGAAACGGATTTACCCTTGTGGAATGGGGCGGCGGAGAGGCTGTTGCTGTTCAATAAGGCGTGCGGGAAATAAATATCATGCATGGGCGCCGTTTTTGCGGCGCCTTAGTGTATCTAAAAAGATAAAACGGCAGTAAATTGCAATAGACTGTGGGGGCAAAACTCTTACGTTTTCGGAACAAACGTTCCGTTTGTACCTCCCACACCCCCTTTAGCGCCTTGGAAGTCGTTTAAATTGCACTTAAATTTGTAGCTACATTGCCGCGACTCTTCAGCAACTTACCATGTTGCTTTTGCGGGGGCTCCGCCCCCACAACCCCCGCTTCCTTTTGTGTCAAAAGGAAGCGAAAACCAATGCGCTACGCGGAAAATTTAAGTGTTGTTCCCACCTTTGCAATTCCCGATTGACAATCCCCCGCATTTCGTGTATAATTATACATATACCCCTTACGGTGTCGGAGGTGCAGAAATGAAACAGTGTATGGATTCCGAAAATCTTCACAGAAGAATTAAAAAAATAATCGGTCAGCTCAACGCGATAGACCGGATGATAGACGAGGACATCCCCTGCGAGGATATTCTTTCGCAGATGAACGCCGCCAAATCCGCCATCCACAAATGCGGGCAGATAGTCCTTGAGGGGCACATCAAGCACTGCGTTAAGGACGGGATGGAGCACGGCGACGCGGACAAAACCATCGAGGACTTCACCAAGGCGGTTGAGCGTTTTGCCAATATGGGATGATTTTTCATTATATTTTTTGTAACAGTCGCTGAAAATGCGGCTGTTTTGTTTTATTCCCCCCTTGACAAACCTATACCCCTATATGTATAATATAGGCATACCCCACGGGGTATAGGGA
>CAVIFG010000269.1:0-3282 GCA_963641955.1 Escherichia coli | reverse complement strand
CTGCGAAAGTCCCCCGCAGAGGGCGCTGCAGGTCGTGGTCTTTCCGACGCCGCCCTTCTGATTTGTCACAGCAATGATCTTTGCCAAAACCTATTCCTCCATATATAAAGGCGGACAAATATTATTTGCCCGCCCTTGTGTGTTATTATTACCGCTTAACGGACGACGGGCAGCTTAATAGCCCTCGGGGTCGATATATTCGCCCGACGCGCTGTCCTCAGGCATATAAACGTGATAGTTGGTCTTGCCGTTCTTCTTTACGAAGTACATCGCTGTATCCGCATAGGAGATAAGGTCGTTCACGTTGTCGGAATGCTCGGGGCAGTAGGTGATACCGATGGAAACTCTTACGTTGATGATCGTGCCGTCGTTTGTGGTGTAGCCGACATACAGCTCGTCGATGATGTTCATCGCGATTGTTTCGAGGTTTGCGATATCCTCCTGGTTGGTGTAGCACAGAACGAACTCATCGCCGCCGAAACGACCCGCAAAGCCGCCTCTGTCGTCGACCTTCTTCCTGATGGAATCCGCAACGTAACGGATTACCTCGTCACCGATGGTATGGCCGTATCTGTCGTTGATGAACTTGAAGTCGTCGACATCTATGAACATTATGCCGATCTTGTTCTGACCGCGGCGGTCGATCTCGCTGGTGAGCGTTCTGATGAATGTGTTTCTGTTGTAAAGCTGGGAGAGGAAGTCGTAGCTTGCGCGCTCGGAAAGCTGAAGCTCCATCTTCTTATCGTTATCGATATCCGTGATGACTCCGACAACTCTCAGCGGTTCGCCAAGGCGGTCGGTGATGCAGACGGCTCTGAGGGATACCCAGATAACCGCGCCGCTCTTTGTCTTGAGCTGGTACTCGGCGCTGTAGCCGTTCTTGTTCTTGAGAAGCGTGTTGATATCGCGCTTGTATTTTTCTGCGTCCTCGGCGCTCATGAGGGAGTCGATGAACTTGCCGTTGGAAAGCGTGGATTCGGAGGGGGTAAGGTCGAACTTTGCGAGTGCGTTCGGGGAAACGTACATACGCTCCTTGTGGAAATCCCACTCGAACAGCATATTATCGGACAGTTCCGCGATGGTGCGATGACGCTCCTCGCTTAAATATACCTCGTCGAGAAGTTCGTTGAAGGATGTCTGTATCTCGCCAAGCTCGCTCTTGCGGTTCTTGACCTTGAAGCGGACTTCACTGCTGCCCTCTTCCTTGCCGATCTGCTCCATGGTATCGAGCATTTCATGCATACTGCCGACGAACTTGGAAATGATTACGATGGCAATAACGGAAGCCAGCGCGCATACAACGAGGATAACGCCCCAGCCGATAAGGTTAGTGGGCATGGAGAATTTGCCGAAGAAGCCCGTATCTGCGATACCTACCCATCTCCATGTGGTCACATTGGGGACGATGCCGCAGGCATACGCGTACTTTCCGACTGTGCCTGTGATCATGTTTTCGTTGTTATTTGTGCCTGAAACGTTGGAAGCCATTGCGAACATATTCGGGATCTCCGCCGCGAACGTGCCGTCGAGCTGGCCGCTCTTCATAACAGTGCCGCTGCCGTCGAAGTTGAGGGCGTTGCCGTCGCTGTCTACAAGGACGAGGTGCGCGCCGGAAAGATATGTACCGCTTACCGCCTTTACAAGGCCGCTGTCAGCGCCGAGCGAAACCACCATGCATACATAACCGAGCTTGCCGCCGGTCTTGTTGTCGGGGTCCGCGTAAATTTCCTTGGAAACGAAAATTCCGTCTGTCTGATACTTTTCCCACGCCATAACAGTGGAAACAGTAGGCATACCGTCGCTGTTGAAGTGCTCGAAGCTGCCGCTTGCGCTGCCCTTTGCGGATGTAACGACCGTGCCCTTGTCGTCGATAACAAGGATATCAAGGACATCGCTGTTGTTGTCGGCGTATGCCTTGATAACGCTGTCCGCGGAGGACGAGCCGT
Source organism: Escherichia coli (assembly GCA_963641955.1). GTDB lineage: Bacteria > Bacillota > Clostridia > Oscillospirales > Ruminococcaceae > CAG-115. The sequence continues at coordinate 1,336 of CAVIFG010000269.1, read as the reverse complement.
TGTCGGCGGTGTCGATGACCGCGTCGAGCTTTGCCATTACGTTAACATCGGAGATATACCCCGCGAACACCTGATCCACCGCCGCCGATTTCGAAAGCGAAACAGTGTTCAGCGTGTCTGTCTTGGCGTTTGTTTCAAAGCCCATTAATGAAAAAGTCCCGACCGCGCCGAGAATGAGCGCGGGGATTATCGCGAATATAAGCAGAACTCCCGTCAGGACTACTTTTAGCTTTGCGTTGTTCATGGATTCTCCCCCTGGTTGTATTTTTTTCTGACCTTTCGGCCGGTTAGAAATTCATTTCCTGCGCCATTTCCTTCTGGCGCTGTTCGGACTGCACCTTGTAGATATACTTTCCGATGTAGTCCTCCTGTGCGGCGGTGAGCCCCTGAAACTCGCAGCCGTAGCCCTTTATGCCGCCGTCGTCGCCGCGCTGCACGCGCAGTACCTTTACAACGGCATTCAGCTTGTAATCAATAAACAGGTCGATATCAACGCAGATGAGGTCATCGTCCTCAAATTCGCAGCCGGGGCACTTCATGAAAATGCCGCCGATGTTGATATCCATAACTTCGATCTCTTCGGGGACGTCGAATCTCACGGATTCCTCGCCGCGCATAAAAAACAGCGCGCGCCCCTTCTCATGCGTTTTTATCTTGAAATACCTGCGGCGTTCCTGAAGCACCTCCGTGTCGTTCGACTTTGCAAGGCTGATATTGAGCTGCCGCGGCATGGACATGGAAACACGTCCGGAGTAGCGGATACGCTCGCCCGCCTTTGTGGTCGCGATAACGTCCACGATGGTATTATATTCAAGTTCCTTCAGGGATGAGCCCTTGATAATGAGAATACTTTCGTCGTCAGATCCGAGGTTTTTCGGAAAGTTGAAGTTCCTTTCCGCCGTCATAATTACCGAGCTGCTTTTGTCCAGTATATCAACTTTAACTATCTTGCTACTGAATAACAAACGCATCAAACCCTTTATGTGTAAACTCTGACCGCCGCGTATGGGCGCGGCAAAATCCATGCCATACTGTTCCGCAAAAAACGGACTATACGGCATAATAGATATATTATTATTATACAGTATTCAGTCAAATAAATCAAGAGGAAATGCAACAATTCTAAAAATCCAACAAGTTTTTTATGTTTTTTTGGGTAACATAACAAAAGTGCGTCGGGCAGGGTTGGTGAAAAAGGCATTGCGGCTGTAAGTTTAAATAGACTGTAGGGGATATCCCTGACTTGTCGAAAAAATCCAAACGGCTATAAATTTATTATAGACTATGGGGGGAAAACTCTTGTTTTCCCCCCATACCCCCTTTAGCGCTTTGGAAG
>CAVIFG010000268.1:0-3287 GCA_963641955.1 Escherichia coli | reverse complement strand
AGGTCGAGAGCAGCCTTAACGAGTCCCTCGCAGTCATCAAGGAAATAGGCATGAACCCGCTGCTGGCATCGGCTGACGTTGATTCCAGACAGAAGCTTATCATGCTGAAAAACCGTGCAGACCGCTTCAACTTCGTTGAATACGGCTACACAACCGCTTCGGGCATCACCCCGAGGGGAACCAGCTACTCCGCGCTCGAGTGGTACCAGCGCTCCATCGAGGGCGAGGTAGTTCTCTGCGCCCCGCAGAACCGCGCGGACGGAAGCTATGTAATGTACATATCTGCGCCTATAATCAGGTTTGACGAGGAATATAACGAAACCATTGTGGGCGTTGTTTACGCCGCGGTCGACGCGTCCTATCTTTCCAACATTTCTGGTAATATCAGAGTTGGCGATCAGGGCAGCGCTTTCATCATTGACCACGAGGGTACAGTCATCGCACATGACGATTACACAAAGGTAACATCCGAGGAGAACCTTATTGACCTGCTTGAAACCCCCGAGGAGGAGCGCCCGAGCAACGTCAACGAGGAACGCGTAGTTCTCACCGATGCGGAAAAGAAAGCGTATGAGGGCCTTGAAACCCTTGAGAAGCAGGCTCTTTCGCTGGAGGACGGCGAGTCCCTGTTCGGCACCTGCGAGATAGACGGGCTTACAAAGTGCGTTGCAATGTCCAAGGTAGGCGGCACGGACGGATGGGTAGTCGTTATCGAGGCGGTTCAGTCCGAGTTTATGGGGCAGTCGCGTATGTGCCTTATCATCACTGCGATAGTTGCGGTGGTAGTTATCATAGGCGCGGCGCTGTTCATTATAAAGCACACCGGCGACATCGTAAAGCCGATAACCGAGATTAGAAACGAGATGGCGCGTGTTTCCGACGGCGACCTTACCGTTTGTGTTGCAAGGCGCACCAAGGATGAGGTCGGCGACCTTGCCGAAACCATAACCGAAACGGTAAAATCCCTGCGCACATATGTCCGCGAGATAACGCATATCGCGCGGCAGATATCCGACGGAAACTTCAATTTCGATACCGATGTTGAATTCAAGGGCGATTTCGTTGAGATAATCGACTCGCTGAAGCAGCTTGCTGCGTCGCTCAGCATAACCATGGAGAACATCAACAACGCCGCGGAGCAGGTCAACACAGGCGCAACGCAGATATCCGAGGGTGCGCAGAGCCTTGCACAGGGCACCACCCGTCAGGCGGCGTCCATCGACACCCTTTCTTCCGCCGTTGCAGAGCTTGACACACACGTCAACACCAACGCCGAGCACGCCGTTGAGGCGAGCCGAAAGGCGGAGGAAGCGGGCGGCCGCATAACCGCAAGCAACGAGCGCATGAAGGACATGATAAAGGCGATGGAGAACATCTCCGCGAAGTCCTCCGAGATAAGCAACATCATTTCCACCATCGACGACATCGCATTCCAGACCAACATACTCGCACTCAACGCCGCCATCGAAGCCGCGCGTGCGGGCGAAGCAGGCAAGGGATTTGCGGTAGTCGCGGATGAAGTAAGAAATCTTGCCGCAAAGAGCGCCGAAGCGGCTCAGAGCACCACCGAGCTTATCAAGCAGTCGCTTGACGCTGTTGAGGAGGGCTCGTCCATTGCGGATGAAACCGCGGATTCTCTGAGAAGCTCCGTTGCGATAACCACGGAAGCAGTCGGACTTATAAACGAGATTTCCGACGCGTCCAAGCGCCAGGCGGAGATGATAAACGACGTAAACGAAAGCATCGAGCAGATAACCGCAGTTGTTCAGACCAACGCCGCTGCGGCGGAGGAAAGTGCGGCGTCCGGCGAAGAGCTCAACAGTCAGGCTGCGGAGCTGCGTAACCTTACGGGAAGATTTTCTCTGATGGAAAACAGCGAGGAGTATCTCGAACGTTACGAAGCCGAGCATGAAAACGACGAATTCCTCAATGCAGAACCCGAGGAGGAGCAGGCGGAAGAACCCGCCGAGCCGACTGAAAACGCCGTAGAACCTCACGAGAAGCCTGTTATCAACCTTGATGATGACCCTGTTGAAAACACCGCAGAGGTTCACGAAGAATCGGAGGAGCCGCAGGAGAGCGCTCCCGCCGAGGAATCCAAGCAGGAGGAAGCTGCACAGCCCGCCGAAACCGCTTCGGTTGATACGGACGATAAATATTAAACAATAAACAAGGGAGCGTTGAAAAACGCTCCCTATTTTTTTATGCTTCTCCGATAAGCCTTAGCGCGTTACCGCTCAGCACCATTTTCTTTTCCTCCGCCGTCAGCGGCAGCTTCGCGAAGCGTTCTAATTCTTCCTTTGAACTCCACATGGGGTAATCCGTTCCCCACATAACGCGGTCGGCGCCTATCTTTCGGATAAGCTCCGCGGCGTGCTCGGGGGACATCGCATACAGCGAACTGGAACAATCCGCGTATATTCCGCTGTGGGCAAACAGTTCCGCCGCCCTGTCCCACATGGACCATCCCGCAAAATGCGCGCCGATGACCGTAAGCTTGGGAAACCTCTTTACGACATTCATCAGCCGCTCGGGGGAGGACAGGTCGGAGCGGGTGTCGCCGCAGTGAAACAGTATCGGCAGACGCCCCTCAGCGGCTTCGTAGATGGGGAACGCCTTTTCGTCGTCCATCGCGAAGTTCTGGAAATCGCTGTGCAGCTTCAGACCTTTCAGTCCGAGGGAGATAACGCGGTCGATTTCCCGCGCGGGATCTTCGTAGTCGGGGTGTATCGCACCGAAGCCGATAAGCTTGTCGGGATACTGCTGTACGCTCTGCGAGATGAAGTTGTTTATGCTCTCCACCTGTGCGGGGACGGTGGCAACGGACTGCACGATAAATCTGTCGACCCCCGCTTCGGCGCCGTCGCGGAGAAGTCCCGCAACAGTACCGTCCAGCTCCATGTGCATATTATAAAATCCGCCTATCCCAGCGACGGCCTTTTCGGCTATCTTATCGGGAAAGACGTGTGCGTGCGCGTTGATTATCAAATTTTTCACCTCTGTTAAATGATGAGCGTGCTGTCGCCGAACGAGAAGAATCTGTATTTTTCCTGAATTGCGACTTCGTAGGCGTGCAGCGTTTTTTCGCGGCCGAGGAACGCGCTGACAAGCATTATCAGCGTGCTTTCGGGCAGGTGGAAGTTGGTTATAAGCCCGTCGATGCACTTAAATTCGTAGCCGGGGTAGATGAAAATGCCCGTGTCATGGGTGCAGGCGGTGACTTCGCCGTTTTCGGAGAGCTGCGCGGCGCTCTCGAGGGTGCGGCAGGATGTCGTGCCGACGGCGAT
>CAVIFG010000267.1:0-3297 GCA_963641955.1 Escherichia coli | reverse complement strand
CCTCGGTCTTGATAAGATAGCTCTTCTTGACGAAAACAACAAGCTTCTGAAAATTGCCGACCTCGCCGAAGCTATTGCTCCGACGGATATGGACAAGGCGGCGAAGTTCGTTGTTCTGCGCGACGGTCTTTCCAAGCCTGCTTTCGCGGGATTTGTCGAGTTCCTGCTTACCGGCAGCAACAAGCAGACCCTCATGTCGCTGTACAGCGGCACGGAGGAGCCTAACCTCATCCTGCTTGACCAGATACCCTACTACTACAAGCCCGTGTCCACCATCCGCAGAAGCGAATTCGAGTTCCTGCGCGGCGAGGTGCGCCGTATCGCGGGACTTTCCAAGTCCAAGGCATACAAGAATTTCTTCGCCCGCGATGTCAATGCAAAGCTGTTCGGCTACGGCGGCGTTTGCCCGTGCTGCGGCTACGAAACAGGCGTTATCAACAGCTTCGCGATGAAGAATTTCTCCGTGGGACTTATGAACGGCGAAAAGGAGCAGAAGTTCAATTTCACGCTCTACCTCTGCGCTAATGACGCGAACGCAGCGGGCGGCTGGATGATCGACGATGTAAGCATCGGCGGTATGTCCCCGTTCCTGTGGCTGGAGGAAATGGCGATGATAGACTACATCCCGCCGGAGTTCCTCTACTGCCGCATTAAGTACCGCCAGCAGGTAACATACGATGTATGCGAGCCCGGAGAAAACGGCACAGCCCCCTGCGAAAACGTATATGAGGGCGCCGAAGAAACGCTGGATATGATACTCAGCCCGATGATGGCAGCAAAGTGGTTTGAGGACAACATCAAGCTTATCCCCGAAAAATCCGAATAAATCCGATACTCCGAAGCCGCATGGTTTCGGAGTATTTTTTATTTACTACTTGACATTTTCACGAAATAGTTATATTATATTATTAAGGATTAGTTCAAGCTAATTTTATGGAGGAAAAATAATGGATTGTAACTGCGAGATCGGTTTTGAATATCATGATATAGTTGACTGCATAACCTCGGCGCTGGACGCCCGCGACCCCTACACGGGCAATCACTCGCGGCGCGTAAGCGATATGGCGTGCGATTTGTGCCATATTCTCGGGCTGAGCGTTGACGAAACCCGCGAAATACATATCGCCGCGCATCTGCATGATATCGGCAAGATAGGCATACCCGATTCGGTCCTGCTGAAAACAGGACGGCTGAACGACGAGGAATGGGAACTGATGAAGCAGCACCCGAAAATTGGCGCGGATATTCTCGCAAAGGCGCCGCAGTTCTCGCGAATCGCCGCGATAATTCTTCACCACCACGAACGCTTTGACGGCAAGGGATATCCTTTCGGCGCAAAGCAGGAGGAAATCCCGCTCGGCTCGCGCATAATCGCCGTGTGCGATTCCGTCGACGCGATGGCTTCCAACCGCTCGTACAGAAAGGCGCTGCCGCTGGACGTGGTTTACGGGGAGATAGAGAAGAACAAGGGATTGATGTACGACCCCGAAATCGCACAGGCAATGCTGAAAAACTGGGATATCGTCAAGCAGACATACCTTGGATAAAAAATAGGAAATGCCCCGTTTACCACGGGGCACTCTTTATAATCTTATGGTCTTATCCGCAAGAAATTCGCACTCGCGGCTGTCGTGCGTGACAAGCACCACCGTCTTGCCCGCAGTCATGCTTTTCGTATATTCCATCACCCGCAGGCGGGTTTCCTCGTCCAGCCCCTTAAAAGGCTCATCCAGAAACAGCACGTCGTACTCCGCGAGAAGCGCCCGCAGCAGCGCTGTGCGGCGCTTCATGCCACCGCTCAGCTCGCGCACGGGTTTGTCGGCGCAGTCGTCAAGGCGCACCGCGGAAAGGTGTTTTTCAAGCTCCTCGTGAGTGCACCTCTTCCCCGTTACAAGGCGGATGTTCGCCGAAACGGTAAGGTTTTCGCACAGCCTGTCCTCCTGAAAAACCGCGCTGACGCGCGCATTTTCGGGCAGCTCCACCCTGCCGCTGTCCGCAGGGATAAGCCCCATGAGTATCATCAGCAGCGTGCTTTTTCCGCAGCCCGAGCTTCCCATCACCGCCGTCAGCTTCCCCTCGGGAAACTCCTCCGTAAAATCCTCCAGCACCTTGTTTTCGCCGAAAGACTTGTAAATTCCCACCGCCCTCATGACTACATCCTTTCTATCCGCTTCACGACCGCTTCAACAGCGGCAAGAAACAGCTTCTCGCACGCCCAGCTGACAACGATTATAACAAATGTCCACGCAAAAAGGTCGGCGGTTTCGAGGTAAATTTTCGCCATATAAAGCTTCTCGCCGATGGAGCCGCTCGGGATGCCGATGACTTCCGCGGCGGCTCCGGATTTCCAGCACAATCCCACCGCAAGGGCGGAGGCGGAACGGAAATACGGCAGCAGCTGCGACAGATATACCCCCGCGAACCGCTTTGCAGCGGGGATATGGAACACATTCGCCATCTCGGTAAGCTTCGGGTCGAGGGACTCTATCCCCTCCAGCATATTGGAATAATATATCGGCATACAAATCAGAAACGAAACCAGCACCGACAAATTCCGCGAACTGAGCCATATCAGCGCGAGTATCGTAAACGACGCCACGGGGATGGATTTCAGCGCCGCCATCAGCGGCGACAGCAGGCGTTTTACTATCTGCGACTTACCCGCAGCGGCGGCAAGCAGCGTCCCCGTTACAAGCCCCAGCAGAAACCCGAGCAGTATCCGCGCGGCGGAAAAGCCTATACTCTTCCAGAAATCCGCATGGGGGATAAGCTCTATAAGCCGCCTTGCGGCGTTTATCGGGGTAACGAGGAATATCTCGCGGTCGAGCGCCATCGCCCCGAGCTGCCATACAACGAGCCAGAACAGTACACAGCCCGCAGTGATAAGCCGTTTTTTCATTTCTTCACCTGCCAAAACGGGCGGATAAAACCTATCCGCCCGAAGTTAATTATGCGCCGTAGTAGAAATCGTCCGCGGGGAGCGCTCCTCCAACGGAAGCGGGAAGCTGCTCGAACAGAACTTTAAGATAACCCGAAAGCTTCTCCTTCATCTCCGTGCCTGTAATGCAGACGATGTTGCAGGCGGGTATCGCCTTTTCTGCGACCGCCGCAGGAACTATATCGTACTTGCCGACAAGCTGCGCGCCCTCGGAAACATTCTCGTTGACGTATGCAACGGAATCCGCATAGCGCTGGAGGAAGAGGTCGACCGCTTCGGGATTGTTCTCCGCAAATTCCCTGCGTGCTATCACAATACCCGTGATGAGCGAGCTGCCGTTGCCGAGCTTGTCCCATTCG
>CAVIFG010000266.1:0-3308 GCA_963641955.1 Escherichia coli | reverse complement strand
GTCCTGAAGCTCGGAGAACTTGTCGCCGTACTCGGGTGCAAGCTTTTCCCACTCCTTTTCCTTGTAATCATAGTTGGTGGAAAGGCGGGGATAAAGTCCCGTTTCCTTTTCAATATCAGCCATATTGGCAGCAAGCTTTTCCTTTTCCTCCGCGAAATCACGCGTGCCGAAAGTGAAGCATATCGCCTTGGCAAGGTTGCTTATATACAGCTTCTTAAAGGTTTTCTTCACGCCCTCCGCCATTGCATAATCGAAGTTCGGAACGGACTGACCGCCGTGCTGGTCGTTCTGGTTAGACTGTATCGCGATGCACGCGAGAGCCGCATAGCTTGCGATGTCGTTAGGTTCGCGGAGATATCCGTGACCCGTGGAAAATCCGCCGTGGAACAGCTTGAGCAGGTCTATCTGACAGCAAGTAGTAGTCAGCGTGAGAAAATCAAGGTCATGGATATGGATATCGCCATTGATATGTGCCTGAGAATGCTCGGGTTTCAGAACATACATCTCGTTGAACTGTTTCGCGCCCTCGCTGCCGTACTTCAGCATGGTGCCCATGGCGGTATCGCCGTCGATGTTGGCGTTTTCACGCTTGATATCGCAGTCGCTGGCGGATTTAAAGGTCAGATCCTCGTAGATTTTCATGAGCGTGGAATCCATCTCGCGGACTCTTGTGCGCTCCGCACGATACAATATGTATGCCTTGGCGGTCTTTGCGTGTCCCTCTTCAACAAGCACGCGCTCCACCATATCCTGTACCTCTTCAACGGAGGGGTTTCTGCCGATGATGGTTTCAGAAAGCTGCTGGCACACCTTGTCCGCGAGCTGCATTGCCTCGTTGTAGTCGTTGCCGCCGACCACCTGCGCAGCCTTGAAGATAGCCCCTGCGATCTTCTCTATATTGAACGGCACCTGTCTGCCGTCGCGCTTTTTTATCATCGTTATCATTGCCATGAGATTATCCGAGCTCCTTATATAGTGTTTTCGGCACAATATCTAGTAGGATTTGCGCTGTTAATATCTATTATATAGTTTTTGCAGAGTTTTGTCAAGGCATATTCGGAGATAAGATAACAAAAAAATCCGTGCAGGATTTATGAAGAATATACAACGCACACTTTAAAGCGAACGTAAAACGGCTGTCCCATGCGTATCACGGAACAGCCGTTATTTCGATAATAATTCATGCGATATCAAATTGTGATGTAATCCTTTATCCCCGCGAAAGTTGCTTCGCCGATTCCCTTGACATTCATCAGTTCTTCGACCGACGTGAAATCTCCGTGCTCCTCGCGATAATCAATAATCGCCTGCGCCTTGGTTTCGCCTATCCCCTTGAGTTTTTGGAGCCGCCGCACAGAAGCCGTGTTTATGTTTATCAGCTCAATAACATCCGCGTCAGATGGCCGCGCGCCGAATGCATCCTCGCTTATCTCATCGGTCCGCGGGAAATAAAACGGAATATTGTTGTATATGAACATACCGATGAGGACAATGGCAATCAGCGACTTGATCGTAGCTTTAATGAAAAATTTGCGCTTTACAATTCGTCCGTCTATCATACAGTGACCCCCGGACGTATCTTTTCGAGCGTTTTTTCTCCGATTCCCTTAACGTTGAGCAGTTCGTCGATGCTTTTAAATCCGCCGTGCTCTGTTCGGTAGTCGATTATCGCCTGCGCTTTGACATCACCGATTCCGTTCAGTGTTTTAAGCTGTTCTGATGTCGCAGTGTTTATGTTGACAAGTCCCGATGCCGCAGAAACTGCTGATGTTACAGGCTCAGTCTTAACTTCCGCTGCGGCAGTTGACGTGCTTTCAGCGGACGAAACCGCGCTGCTTTCGGAAACGGGATGTGATTCTGTCGTGCTCGTCTGCGGGAAATCTTCCTCAACAAAGGCAGGCTCTGATGTCAGAGATGTTGTGATGACCGATGTTACAGGCTTTTCGGGAACGTCATCGGATGTTGACGCCGTAGATGAAGCTTCGGAAGAGGTTGCCGAGAACCCGTTCGGATACATGATCTTTTCTATTATATAAAACTCGCCCATCGGGATAACGTTAATTAGAAAAGTCGCGACTATAGACAACGCAACGACGACCTTGATGCCTTGTCTTGCGATCTTAACTATTTTTTCGGAATACAAGCGCACCGCCCCCGTTCGTTTTTATTAGATTATAACACATTTTTCCCGATAATTCAAGCAAAGGCGACAAATTGCCGCAAAAAAACAGGGGCAGAACTGATTTCTGCCCCTGTCAGATGTCATTACAGTCTGGAAAGCTCCTCGAAGCTCTTCTTCATTGCGGGATAGAGTCTGCGGTACATCTGATATATGCGCTCGTATTCGCCGATGTTCTCCTGAATGGGCTCCTGAATCTTCTCGGGCTTGATGACAGCCGCGCAAGCCTCGGGAACGGACTTGTAAATTCCCGCGCCGACAGCCGCCAGCAGTGCAACACCGAGAGCGGGACCTTCCTTGTTGAGGGTGGTCTTTACATTGCAGCCGTAAAGGTCAGCCAGCATCTGGCGCCACAGCGGAGAGGTTCCGCCGCCGCCGCAAGCCATCATATCGCTTACGTTTATCTTCATCTCGCGCATAACTTCAACGCAGTCGCGCAGGGAGTAGGAAACGCCCTCCATTACAGCGCGGAGCATATCTTTCTTCTTATGCATGGAGGAAAGTCCGAAGAACACACCTCTTGCATTCGGGTCGAGGTGGGGAGTTCTCTCGCCGTTGAGATAGGGCATATACAGCAGGCGGTTTGCTCCGATGGGAACGCTGCCCGCTTCCTTATCCATCAGATAATACGGATCAACGCCCATGGACATGGCGGTTTCCATCTCCGCCCAGGCGAAGTTATCCCTGAACCACTTCAGCGACAGACCTGCAGACTGTGTAACGCCCATAACGTGCCAGCAGCCGGGCACTGCACAGCAGAATGTGTGCACTCTTCCCTGCTTGTCTATGGCGATATCGGAAGTATGCGCAAAAACAACGCCCGAAGAACCGATGGTGGTAAACGCCTTTCCATCCTCAACAACGCCTGTGCCGACAGCCGCAGCAGCGTTATCTCCTGCGCCGCCTACAACGGGAGTTCCCTCTTTCAGTCCCGTAAGCTCAGCGACCTTGCGGGTAATGGTGCCTGTTATCTCGGGGGATTCGTAAACCTTTGCGAGCAGGGACTTGTCGATGCCAAGCTTTGTCAGCACTTCGTCGCTCCAGCAGCGGTTCGGGATATCAAGAAGCTGCATACCGGAAGCGTCGGAAACTTCCGTTGCAAATTCACCAGTAAGCATGAATCTTATGT
>CAVIFG010000265.1:0-3311 GCA_963641955.1 Escherichia coli | reverse complement strand
CTATTGCTCATTACAGCCGTTTTAACTTTTTCGACAATCTGACGCCCGATATTTCGGGCGCATTTTTATTCCCAAAAAATAATAAACAAATGTCAACGATATACCTTCCAAAAATATGATGTCCTGCTAATGTCAGTTAGTTAAAACTACATCAGACTCTTGTAAATTTTTGTTGTCATTCCACACAAAATGCTATGTAATAAGCATTCTATTTGCACAAATTTCTCAAAAATTTCACTTAACGCTATTTACAAAACAGAGCAAATGTGCTACAATATCATTACTAGATGAAAAAATGTGCTTATGCCGCCCCGAATGAAAATAGGGACGGCGGCAGAGCATATTTTTCTGATATTTAAGGAGGATAAAACCAATGGCTAGACAAAAGCTTACGATGGACGGCAACAACGCCGCAGGTCACGTATCCTATGCGTTTACAGACCTCGCCGCTATTTACCCCATCACACCTTCGTCCGTAATGGCAGAAGTTACTGACTCCTGGTCCACCGCCGGAAGAAAGAATATATTCGGCGAGCAGGTAAAGGTAGTTGAAATGCAGTCTGAGGCAGGCGCAGCAGGTGCCGTTCACGGCTCCCTCTCCGCAGGTGCCCTCACCACAACCTACACAGCATCGCAGGGTCTGCTGCTGATGATCCCGAATATGTACAAGATCGCCGGCGAGCTGCTTCCCTCTGTTATCCATGTTTCCGCAAGAGCTGTCGCTTCGCATGCGCTCTCTATCTTCGGCGACCACAGTGATATTTACGCCTGTCGTCAGACCGGCTACGCAATGCTCTGCTCCACTAACCCCCAGGAGGTTATGGACCTCGGCGCCGTAGCTCACCTTTCCACCATCAAGGGCAGAGTTCCTTTCCTGCACTTCTTCGACGGCTTCAGAACTTCCCACGAAATTCAGAAGATCGAAGTCTGGGATTACGACACCCTTGCAAAGATGGTTGATATGGACGCTGTTCAGGCATTCCGCGACAGAGCGCTCAACCCCGAGAACCCCGTTCTCCACGGCACCGCTCAGAACCCCGATATCTTCTTCCAGGCTCGCGAAGCTTGCAACACCTACTACAACAACATCCCCAACATCGTAACCGAGTATATGGACAAGGTTAACGCCGAGATCGGCACTAACTACAAGCTGTTCAACTACTATGGCGCTCCCGATGCAGAGGAAGTTATCGTAGCAATGGGCTCCGTTTGCGACACCATCGAAGAAACCATCGACTACCTTGCAAAGCAGGGCAGAAAGGTCGGCCTTGTAAAGGTTAGACTGTACAGACCTTTCGTTTCTTCCGCATTCGTTTCCGCTATCCCCGATACAGTAAAGAAGATCTCCGTTCTCGACAGAACAAAGGAGCCCGGCTCCCTCGGCGAGCCGCTGTATCTGGATGTTGTTGCTGCCCTCAAGAAGGAAAACAAGTTCCAGAACATCCCCGTATTCACCGGTCGTTACGGCCTTGGTTCCAAGGACTGCAACCCTGCACAGATCATCGCAGTTTACAACAACACAACCAAGCCCACATTCACCATCGGTATCGAGGACGATGTTACACATCTGTCCCTGCCCATCACAGAGAACCCCAACACAACTCCCGAAGGCACGACCTGCTGCAAGTTCTGGGGCCTCGGCTCTGACGGTACCGTCGGCGCAAACAAGAACTCCATCAAGATCATCGGCGACCACACCGATATGTACGCGCAGGCATACTTCGCATACGACTCCAAGAAGTCCGGCGGCGTTACAATTTCTCACCTGCGTTTCGGTAAGACACCGATCAAGTCCACATACTTCATCAACAAGGCGAACTTCGTTGCCTGCCATAACCCCTCCTACATCGACAAGTACGATATGGTTGAGGACGTTATCCCCGGCGGTTCGTTCCTGCTGAACTGCCAGTGGACAGTTGATGAACTCGACGAGAAGCTCCCCGCTCCCGTTAAGTCCTACATCGCAAAGAACCACATCAACTTCTATATCATCAACGCTATCAAGGTAGCCAAGGAGATCGGTCTGGGCAACAAGACCAACACAGTTCTCCAGTCCGCATTCTTCTCCATCGCGAACATCATCCCCGCTGACCAGGCTATCGACTACATGAAGAAGATGGCGTACAAGTCCTTCGCAAAGAAGGGCGACGATATCGTCAACATGAACTACGCTGCTATCGAAAAGGGCGCAGGCGAGGTTATCAAGGTTGACGTTCCCGCTTCCTGGGCTGACTGCGAGGGTCAGCTTACTCACCCCCACTTCGAGGGCGAGAACAAGAAGCTCATCGACTTCGTAAACAACATTCAGGTTCCCGTAAACGCACAGCGCGGCGACAAGCTGCCCGTATCCACCTTCGTTGACATTGCAGACGGCACATTCCCGCAGGGCTCCGCTGCATTCGAGAAGCGCGGTATCGCTGTTGACGTTCCCCACTGGATCCCTGAGAACTGCATCCAGTGTAACCAGTGCTCGTTTGTTTGCCCGCACGCTGTAATCCGTCCGTTCATCCTGAACGACGCCGAAGCTGCAGCAGCTCCCGCAGCGACAAAGACCAAGGATACAACAGGTCTGCCCGGCACTAAGTACACAATGGCTATCTCCACCCTCGACTGCACAGGCTGCGGCGTGTGCGCACAGGTTTGCCCCGCTAAGGAGAAGGCTCTCGTTATGAAGCCCATCGAAACTCAGATGGAGCAGCAGGAAGTATTCGACTATGCTGTTAAGTCCGTTTCCGACAAGCCCGAGGTTCACGAGAAGTTCAAGGAAACCACCGTTAAGGGCTCCCAGTTCAAGCAGCCGCTGCTCGAGTTCTCCGGCGCTTGCGCAGGCTGCGGCGAAACTCCTTACGCAAAGCTTGTAACACAGCTCTTCGGCGACAGAATGTATATCGCAAACGCAACAGGCTGCTCCTCCATCTGGGCAGGTTCCGAGCCGTCCACTCCTTACACCACCAACAAGGAAGGCAAGGGTCCGGCATGGGCTAACTCCCTGTTCGAGGATAACGCAGAGTTCGGCTACGGTATGTACCTCGCTCAGGATACACTGAGAAGAAGAGTTCAGAAGAAGCTCGAAGCTCTCAAGGAAAACGCAAAGCCCGAGGTTCAGGCTTGCATCGACAAGTATTTCGAAACCAAGGACGACGGCAAGGCAAACGCAGCTGCTACCAAGGAGCTGGTTGCTGCTCTCGACGCTTGCGGCTGTGACGCAGCTAAGGAGATACTGAAGGCTAAGAACTACCTCTCCAAGAAGAGCCAGTGGATCTTCGGCGGCGACGGCTGGGCATACGATATCGGTTACGGCGGACTTGATC
>CAVIFG010000264.1:0-3312 GCA_963641955.1 Escherichia coli | reverse complement strand
AATAGTTAACTGCAAATTCTGCGCCCGCGCGCGAAAAAATCCCCTCTTACAGTTGATAAGAGGGGATGATTTTATTTAATAAGCGAAGCGAGGTATGCGGGGGAGGTGCAATTGTACTGCTTCATTCTTGCAAGCACATGGTCGATACGTCTTGTATTGTGGCAGAAGCTCCTGCTTACAAGGGCGACAACATACTTGAAGCCCTCCTCGATGTTATCCATGCCATATCCCGCCACGGCGGCAAGGTATTTGAAAGCGGCGGCGCAGAATACAAAGTAGCAGTAGTTTTCGTAAAGCGTGTGGTCATACGACATGGACGGCATATTCGTGTCCATCATAAGGTTGATGAACAGATTTCGCATGGCATATTCCCTGCCCGCGAAAGCCGCGGCGAATTTCTGTTCGCCCTCGGCATATTTTTCGACGCTCGGGGAGCCGTCGGCGTTGTGGAGCGTTTCGGTGGATATTATATCGTCGAGGATGTTTTCCACGATGGCGAATTTAAGCGCGTAGTTGGGCTTTACCTGCTCTATCTTGTCTATCTGCGCGCGGTTTTTAAGCTGCGGCGTTATTGCCTTTATTACTTCGGGGATGCGGTCTGCCTGCTTCTTTTCGGCAAACTGGGATATCTTCTGCATTGCCAGCGCGCCGAGAACTATGCCCGTTTCCGCGCTGTATGACCTGTCGGAAATCACATCGTACAGCAGCTTGAATATTTCGTTGCTGTGTTTAAGTTCGGGGTGCGAAAAAAAGGTCTTAAAGCTCTCATTAATGTTGGCATACTCCGTGCCATTGCATTTTTCCTCTATCAACCACGCTGCATCGGGGTCTGTGAAGAGCATATCAAGTACGCCTACGCAGGAGCAGCAAAGTCTTTCGATAAGCACATTGTTGTTGAATGTTCCCTTGCGGGGATAGAGCTGACAGGTCATACCGAGTGCATCGTGTCCCATTTCGATCTGAATGCGGCAGTATTTTCTTTCGTCAAGGAACGGACAGGCACCGTTTACCTCAACGATCGTATATTTTCCGTTGGGCTTTTTGAAGAAACTTTTGTTGATAAGCTCGTGCAGTTCGGGCGAACATTCGTGATTTCTGATACGCTCTACTTCTGCTTCGGTCCAGTTGATATCGCCCCATCTTTCGCAGCAGCTTTCTGGGCAGCCGCCGCCCATGCATTTGAATTCGGAAAATATTTTAAGCTGATATTTTGTCGCGCTCATATTTTTCTCCTTTGGTATAAAAAACTGTTATCTCACAAAAACGTCCTCCCTTGATTGCCCAAGGGAGGACGCGATTGTCAAACAACCATTATGCTGCGTTCATGCAGCTCTCGTAATCAAGCCGCGACCGCAACGCCGAAACATTGCAATCGAGCCGCGTTCGCAATGCCGCAACGCAGCAATCAAGCCGCGTTCGCAATGCCGCAACGCAGCAATCAAGCCGCGTTCGCGTAAGCGAACGTGAGGTACGAATTTTCGTCAGAAAATTCGTTCCGATTAGCCGAGGAGCTGGAGAACGGACTGAGGCTGCTGATTTGCCTGAGCCAGCATGGACTGAGCTGCCTGCTGAAGGATGTTGTACTTGGTGTAGTTCATCATCTCGGAAGCCATATCTGTGTCGCGGATAGCGGACTCTGCTTCCTGCAGGTTTGTAGAAGTTGTGGTCAGGTTGTCGATCTTGTGTTCCAGTCTGTTCTGAGTTGCACCGAATGTAGCGCGAACCATGGAAGCCTTGTTGATAGCGTTGTCGATCTTATCGATTGCAGCGTTTGCAGACTCCTGAGTGTTCAGAGAGAGCTGGTCGGTACCGAGGCCGCGAGCAGAGATGTCGAGGTCAGCGTTGAGTTCGCCCATACCGTTTGTGTTGTAGTTGAAGTTGAATGTAACAGCGTCCTTAGAACGTGCACCAACCTGCAGAGTAATCTCGTTGGTGTAGGTGAGGTTTCTTGCGCCGTGCTCGTAAGCGTCGGGAGAAGATACGCCCTCAGCAAGCTTCATAGCACCAACAACCTTTGCACCAGCTGCTGCACCACCGGTAGTTGCGCCGGCTGTGATAGTACCGTCAGTACCTACAGTGTAAGTAGCGTCAGTAACAGTTACCTTTCCATCAGCTACTGTAACAGTACCGCCATCAATGTTCTTGATTTCGGTTCCGTCGCTGTCAAACAGCTTACCGTTTGCCTGGTCGATAGTGTACTTTGTACCGTTGATTGTGATCTCGGTATCATCTGTGCCTATCTGGAATACTTCAGTTGCCTTGAATGTACCAGCCCAAGTCTTCTTAGCTGCATCATAGGAGATGTCTGTACCGGTGTTGTAGCTGGAACCTTCTGCTGCGCCATCGGGTGTGTAAGCGCCGTCAGCACCTGCAGCGGTCTGAGCCTTACCAGCCTTAAGTGTAACCTTAACGCCGTTGATGTTTACGGTACCGTTCATAGCGGAGTCAACAGTACCTCTAACGTTTGTGGAGTAAACGAAAGAAGAGTCGCTTGTGGACTGTACGCCGTCGATTGTGGGGAGCTTGGAAAGAACTGTTGTGTTGTTAGCAACAGTGCCGTCAGCCATGCGGCCGCCGTTCAGAGCTGTAACGCCGTTGAAGTCGGTGTCAGCGATCTGGTTCAGTTCGTCGTTCAGCTGATCGAACTCGAGCTGGATAGCGTCGCGGTCAACGTCTGTCTGGTATGTACCGTTAGCGGACTCGGAAGCCAGTTCCTTCATTCTCTGAAGAATGGAGTGAGTCTCGTTTGCAGCGCCCTCGAAGGTCTGGATCATGTTGATACCATCCTGAGAGTTACGAACTGCCTGGTTCAGGCCGCGGATCTGAGATCTCATCTTCTCAGAAATTGCAAGACCTGCAGCGTCGTCGCCTGCACGGTTGATTCTGTAGCCGGAAGAAAGCTTCTCAGAAGACTTCTTAAGACCTGCTACGTTAGAGTTGAGCTTGTTGTACGCGGACATCGCGTTTAAGTTGTGCTGTACTACCATTCCCATAGTAATATCCTCCTTGAATTTGTTTCGCCCCGCGTCGGAATCATTCCTTGGGGCATTTGAGTTAAATGGTTTGTTCCTTTGTGTGCACTAGAAAGAAACGTGGAAAAGTGAACTTTTCCTTTGGCTTTTCAGCCGTCACAACTATTATATCGGCAGGTTTTTCTGAAACTTTAGTGTTTTTCGGAAAATTTTTTAGAAATTTTTTCGGTTTTTTATTACTTATCACAAGAGGGGGTGGGGGAATTGCTGACAATGTGCCGGTTGGAACAGAACGTGGGCGCGTTTTTATGGGAACATTAGGGGGTGCTGTGTCAAAAAC
>CAVIFG010000263.1:0-3314 GCA_963641955.1 Escherichia coli | reverse complement strand
AATTATTACGATGTCGGCGAAGTAGGCGTTGAGCATGCGCTTCTTCCTGAAAAAGGCCTTGTTATCCCCGGCGACGCAGTTATTGGCGCAGACAGCCACACCTGCACATACGGCGCACTCGGCGCGTTTTCTACCGGCGTAGGCTCCACCGATATGGCGGCTGGCATGGCGACCGGCGAAGCATGGTTCAAGGTGCCCGGCGCAATAAAGTTCAACCTTACCGGCAAGCTTAACAAGTGGGTAAGCGGCAAGGATGTTATCCTGCACATCATCGGCATGATCGGCGTTGACGGTGCGCTGTACCAGTCCATGGAGTTCACGGGCGAGGGCCTGCACACGCTTTCGATGGATGACAGACTCTGCATGGCAAACATGGCTATCGAAGCGGGCGCAAAGAACGGCATTTTTGAAGTTGACGATGTTACTCTCGATTATGTAAAGGGCAGAACAAGCAGACAGTTCGAGGTTTTCAAGGCTGATCCCGACGCGCATTATAACCGCGTTATAGATATCGACCTTTCGACTATCCGCCCGACGGTAGCGTTCCCGCATCTTCCCGAGAACACAAAGACCATCGACGAGGTCGGTGAAGTAAAGATAGATCAGGTAGTTATCGGTTCCTGCACCAACGGCAGATACAGCGATCTCGAGATCGCCGCAAAGGTTGTCAAGGGTAAAAAGGTCGCAAAGGGCGTCCGCGCAATAGTTATCCCCGCAACGCAGCAGATCTACCTCGACGCGCTGAAGAACGGCCTGCTCCAGACATTTGTTGAAGCGGGAATGGTTGTTTCCGCGCCTACCTGCGGTCCCTGCCTCGGCGGCCACATGGGTATCCTTGCCCCGGGCGAGAGAGCGGTTTCCACAACAAACAGAAACTTTGTCGGCAGAATGGGCGACGTTACTTCCGAGGTTTACCTCGCAAGCCCTGCAATAGCTGCGGCAAGCGCTCTTACAGGCTACATCTCTGACGTTCAGGAATAAGGAGGATATAACATGAAGGCACACGGACTTGTACATAAATTCGGCGATAACGTTGATACGGACGTAATCATCCCCGCACGTTATCTTAATACATCTGACCCCAAGGAACTTGCGACCCACTGCATGGAGGATATCGACAAGGACTTTGTTAACAAGGTAAAGCAGGGCGATATCATCGTTGCAAACATGAATTTCGGCTGCGGAAGCTCCCGCGAGCACGCCCCCATCGCCATCAAGGCTAGCGGCGTCGGCTGCGTTATCGCGTCCACGTTTGCGCGAATTTTCTACCGCAACGCAATCAACATTGGACTTCCTATCCTCGAGTGCGACGAAGCCGCAAAGGATATCGACGAGGGCAACGAGGTCGACATCGACTTTGATACGGGCGTTATCACTAACGTAACAAAGGGCAGGACCTATCAGGCGCAGCCTTTCCCTGAGTTTATCAAGGATATCATCAACAAGGGCGGCCTGCTCAAGTCGTTAAAGGGCTGATTATTTCGGAATGGAGCGATTGGCGTGATACTGAACATTAAGCCTGCGGCGCGATATCAGATAGAAGATATCTGCGCCCTGGCGGATACTCACGGCAGAGAATTCTTTGAAGAAAGTATGCGCAGCGGCCTGCTTACCGCAATTGTTACCTGCGACAGAAATGTCAAGGGCGTATGCGTGTGCGCAGGCTCTCCTATCCCAGACGGATGCGAGATAACCGCATTGTTTGTGGACGAGGAGCAGCGGGGAAAGGGAATAGGCAGGAAGCTGCTTTCCTACGCCCTGCGGGAAATGCGCTCGCAGCGCTTCAAAAGCGCATTTATCTGGCTTGATGAGGAGAACACCGCCGCTGCGGGATTTCTGACGCAATTCTGCTTTTCGGGCGACGGAAAGGAGCGCAAGGCTCCGTCGGCGGACGGCTCACGCATGGTCAGTGAAATGCGTTATCGTATAGATATTTGAAAGGACTATGATAGTAACATGGAAAAGAATATTGCCGTAATCAAGGGCGACGGTATCGGTCCCGAGATCGTGACCGAGGCAATGAAGGTGCTCGACAAGGTCGCAGAAAAATTCGGACACAAATTCAACTATGAGCAGCTCCTTATGGGCGGCTGCTCCATCGACGCAAACGGCGTGCCGCTCACCGACGAAACCATCGAGCGCTGCAAGGCATCCGATGCTGTTCTGATGGGTTCCATCGGCGGAAACACAACCACATCTCCGTGGTACAAGCTTCCCGCAAATCTCCGTCCCGAAGCAGGCCTGCTCAAGTTGCGCAAGTCCCTCGGGCTGTTTGCAAATCTTCGTCCTTGCCACCTTTTCCCGCAGCTCAGCGGCGCGTGCCCCCTCAAGGAAGAGATAAGCGCAAAGGGCTTTGACATGCTTATCATGCGTGAGCTGACCGGCGGACTTTACTTCGGCGAACGTCACACCGAGGAAGTGAACGGTGTTATGACTGCTGTCGATACTCTGAAGTATGACGAAAAGGAAATTCGCCGCATTGCCATAAAGGCATTTGATGTTGCTATGCAGCGCCGCAAGAAAGTCACAAGCGTTGACAAGGCGAACGTTCTGGATACATCCCGCCTGTGGAGAAAGATTGTAGAGGAAGTTGCAAAGGATTACCCCGAGGTAACTCTTGAGCATATGCTCGTCGATAATTCCGCAATGCAGCTTGTAAAGGATCCCGCGCAGTTCGATGTAATGGTTACCGAAAATATGTTCGGCGACATTCTCTCCGACGAGGCTTCCATGATCACCGGCTCCATCGGTATGCTCGCATCCGCAAGCATGAACGAAACAAGTTTTGGTCTGTACGAACCGAGC
Organism: Escherichia coli; assembly: GCA_963641955.1. GTDB lineage: Bacteria > Bacillota > Clostridia > Oscillospirales > Ruminococcaceae > CAG-115. The sequence goes on along the minus strand of CAVIFG010000263.1, from coordinate 509 downwards.
GGCGGCTCCGCCCCCGATATTGCGGGTCAGAACAAGGCTAACCCTATCGCGACTATTCTCTCCGCCGCAATGCTCCTGCGCTATTCTTTCCATATGGATAAGGAAGCGGACGCTGTCGAGAACGCTGTCGACAAGGTACTTGAAGCGGGCTACAGAACGGGCGATATCATGTCCGAGGGCATGACGCACGTTACCTGCTCCGAGATGGGATCGAAGATCGCGGACTTTATCTAACATTCTGTCGTTTTTACACAAAAATTATTGCCTTTACGATAATTTAATGTAAATTCTATTAAAAAATCAAAAAGCACTTGAAAAAAAGCGCTTTTTGCGCTATACTAGAATTAAATCTGTTAGTGATTACATACAGGCTTTTGGCTCTTCGGTCCCGCAGGGGATAGCACCACGGCTTCTGCCGTTAATGTTTTTGAGGAGCCTTTCCTGTTTTATCCCGAAAGGAGCGTCTTTTTTTATGTATAATGATCTGGTCGATACCATCGGTTTTCTCG
>CAVIFG010000262.1:0-3335 GCA_963641955.1 Escherichia coli | reverse complement strand
TCCTGCGTTTTCCACAAGCGATGTCATGCCGCTGTTTGTGGATTCCTTAAAGAAACTAAAGATAAGGTTTCCGCAGAACAGATAAATAATGTAATGTTCCATTGCCTTTCCGAAGAACTGCGAAAAAACCAAAGCCATAACCGTAAGCGTCAGAAGGGGACCAATGATGCTCCAAAGGATACCGAGAACGGTACGTTTGTATTTCTTCGTAAAATCTCTTTTGACGAGTTCCTCAAATAAGAATTTCGAGTTAATCAGTTTCTTTATCATTTGTTTCCTTTCTGATCAAGATGCTTGAAAAATCGAATTGTTTCGTTCGCAAGGAGGGATAGATCATTGCCTTTTCGATATAAAGGACTGCAAAGTCTGCTGCTCCGTTTGCGATCTCCTGCTTTTGATGGGCGTTGGCGTCCGTCGCAAATTCGGGCGGGAGGACGAATGTGGCATCACGATCATCCTGCGCGAACAGGTCGGCGCATATTCTGACGCTGTTTGAAAGGTCTGTGCCGCCGCTGAAGAAACGGCGGTAGATGTTTTTTATAGTTTGGTCGTTTTCCCCGACGAAATCGGGATCTTTCTGCATTTCGACACACTGCTGATGGATCTGAAGCACATATTCCGCCGTGCTAATGCCGATGACGCCGAAACCGTATTCGTACCATTTACTGTATGTTTTATCCCCGTTGAACAGGTGCGTAAAAATCAGTCCATATATAAAAGAACGGGGAAGTTCATTTGATTCGGGAAGGATATATTTCACGCCGCGGTCGATGCAGCTTTCGTAAAAGAAAGGCTGTATATTGTTATTACGGGCGGAGAGTATGTCAGAATAAGAATTATCACCAAAATGAATAATGGAACTGTCTGGATATTTGTTTTTCAGGAGTTTGAACAGGCCGCCGTCGCCTTTGCTTTTTCCTGCTTCGCAGGATACGAGAAGTTCGCTGAAGTCATCGTATCCGCAGGCTGTCAGCAGCTTTCGTATTATATCGGCGGGCAGGTACATATCGGTTGTGATCACGATATTCCTGCCAAGTCCGGCGGCCGTGCGGTATATATGCTGCATATACGGATTCGGGCGGCAGAATTCAAATTCGGCGGATATTTCCGCAGCACGCAGTTCGTCTTTTTTTTCGATGTCCGATAATTCTGAGTATATATCGTCTAAAGTGACCTCGGAGTTTTTTCCGCTGCTGACGCTGTGGTTTCTAGCGGTCTGCTCCGCAGTGGCGCGCTTATTTTTGAATTCAGCGATGCCGCAAGCTTCTCCGGCTACAGCGAAAATATCCTTTGGGGATAAGAAAGGACGGAGGATAAGCGTGTCGAATATATCAAATGAAACTACGTCGTATTTTTCAAGAAGAGCTGTTATTTCCGAGTACGGCGTTCGTTCGGCTTGTTGCGAAAACGAATGTTTCAGCCATTCTGTGCGTCGTTCTTTCCTTAATAAAGAATTTCTGGCTCTCTTTAACTGCAGCCCGGCAAGGCATGATATTTTTCTGATGGTGCTTGCGTTATGCTCGTTTGCGATGAAAGCGGAATATTCCGAGCGGATAACAGGATCGCTGTCGATTAACGAATGGCGTATTTTCCACTTTATGTTTGAAACTAATTTTCCCAATAGGCAGCCTCATTTCTTAAGGATATATTTCAGTATTTCCCACGATATTACATTTAACCTGTACCACCAGCGCAAAAAAAAGGGCTTGTATGAGATTTCGGCATATACCCAGTAGTAATTGTGAAGTTTCTGCGGCTTTTTATGCAGCAGCTTCATCATTATCCGATAAGGCAGGACATACTCTTTAAGATGTGCGCCGCGCTGCAGTTCCGCCAAAGAGCGCACTGCCCTTGCGGAAGTATCGTCGTTGAATTTGAAAACGCTGTACAGTTCAGCCTCTTCGCGGGTCGGGTAAACCATACACCTTTTAAGTATGCGGTAGCACTGTTTTATGGGCGACGCCTCGGAAAGCACAATGGTTCCGTTAAGGACATCGTCTGTGTATTTCAGTATTCCCTCCAGCTGACGTCGGATGCTGTCCTGCATTTCACTGCTGCATTCTTCTCCGAGGACTGGGACGGCGCCGTTTTCGGAATGATTATACTGTACCGTCATAGCGTGGTCTGCCGACAGCATACATTCAAACAGGTTATTATTGAACATAACTTTCCGCATCAGTCCTTGATGGTGATTGAAGTAAAAGGTAAGATATTCTCCATCTTTTTCGCTTTTTGGCTGTGCGTACATTCCGAAATAATAACCGAATATCTTGCCGCTGTAGCCGGCTGACTCAAGGAGCTGCCTTAATGAGCGTTGCATCGAGCCTGTCCAGCCACTGTCGACTATCGCAATGTTTTCATTTTGGAACAATCCCTCCTGCCTTAAATAGTCGATCGCGGGAAGGTAACGTTCCTCTGATTTTTTGTATATCAGGGTGCGGAACATATCGCAGCTCCTAAGTTTTTCACAGAAGCTTCTGAATGCGCTGTCGTCAAGCTCGGCGTCGGGGTCGCTGATATCAAGCAGGGATAGGATGCTGTCAAGTTCTTCGGGGGTGGGCAGAATACGGTTTATTATCGACCTCGGGGTGCAGTGGTATCCGCCGCAAAGCAACATATCGAAAGCTTCCTCCCCGATTTTGCAGAAAGACGGTATCCTTAGTGATATTCTTGAACAGTACAGGTATCGGCACTCAATGTCGATGTCCTTTGCGGCACATATTTTTTCTGCGATACGGTATAAGGCGTAGCCATCCCTTGCAAGAAAATACAGCCTCCTAAGTCCATGCCCAGCGGCGTTTTGCAGGATCCATGATGTATAACGGTACATTACCGGTCCGATGTTAAGATAGGCATAATCTTGTATGCCGTTGTATCTCCCTGTTTTTTTGTTCATTACAAATTCTCCTTGGGATGCGGGTTATCCGAGCAGTCTGCTTTGGCGGCAAAGCTACTTTTTCGATAGCGGCTTTGAGGTTTACTTGTTTCGGACCGTGGGATCGCCGGACAATACCGTATAATTATTGTCGTGCGATTGCTCTGTTAGTTTTGCTGATATTGAGCTTCGCTTATTGGCAAAACTCGATTTTTCGTTAGATTGTACAATGAAAAGTTGTTTACGAACGTAAGGCAAATTCAAGTCAGCAATTAGCGACGCAAGGCTAATCTGTCGGCTGGTTTGGCACAACTATAAACATTTGGGTTAAGCGGCTATGTGAATGTTGCGCCAAACTGGAAAGATGCAAGCAAGTGTGCGGCAAAGGCGTTAGATGTTAATTGTCTAGATCTTCCGGTCATAATAACTGTTTTTCAGCGCTTCCAACGCCTTTGAGGGG
>CAVIFG010000261.1:0-3352 GCA_963641955.1 Escherichia coli | reverse complement strand
CCCCGGAGGGGCGCACCGACCCCGCCTGAGGAGCCGGGCGCGGCTTCGCACGTCAAACGTTGCTCGTTTTCTCTCGCGTGGATCTCTTTCGAACGTTGGCGCGGGGGCGCTGGCGATTAGAGGGGGCAGGTGTGCCCTTTCGGGGGTTGTGGTGGCCATCGAGCGTTGTGCGTGACCCTCACTTGCCGAAGCCTGCGGGGCAATTTGGAAGCGCTTCGCGCAATTGCTGGATATGCCGCCTACACGTTGCGAAAGACGCAAGGTTACTTTGCGGCATACATCGTCAGTTGCAGGTTGCGAAATGAGAGCGCAGGGGCGCTCGTGGTGATTTGCAGCGTTGCAGGAAGAGCGCGGCGGGGCTCGGAGCATGAAAAAAGCAGCCCTCCGGAACTACCGGAAAGCTGCGCAAGGCTATGTAAATCAAGTATCGGCGTCATCGTCAAGTATCATATCATCTAACCAGTCCATAAAATCACCTCCTGACTTTTAATCAAGGTGTCCCGGGTTCGAGTCCCGGATGGCTCACCATTAATACCGCGTTGTTTATCGGCGCGGTATTAATATTATCCGCGTCTGTAGCTCAGCTGGATAGAGCAACGGCCTCCGACGCCGTGTGTCGTGCGTTCGAATCGCATCAGGCGTACCACAAATAACCGGTCAAATTTGACCGGTTTTTCTTTTTTTCGGGGTACCGTAAAAATCAAGGTGCCTATTTGTGCAATTTGTCTATATGCGATTTATGCCTGTCCTGAAGTAGCCTATAATTCGTTGCAAGATGGAGATATATCTGTGTTATGGCTATGCTGCTGTGGCCGAGCAGGATCCGCAGAGTTTCAAGATCTCCCCCGTCGACGATATACAAGGTCGCGAATGTATGCCGAAGCAAATGAGGGTGCAGGCGATCTATACCCGTAATCTGCTTGAGCTTCTCGAAAATCTTATCGATCGCGTTCGCTTCGAGCGGATTCCCGCAGCGATCGGCAAACAATGGAGAGGATTTTTTATCAAGGCGGGAGCTCTGGCGCTCAAGATAAAGCCCGAACACCTCGGAAGTCATATCTCCCAGCGGAACTATACGCTGCTTAGCTCCCTTACCGTTGACGAGTATCCTCTTGTTGCGCAGGTCGATATCGGAGAACCTTAAGCGGGTAACCTCGGAACGCCGCAGCCCCGAATCAAGCATAACCATCACAATACACTTGTTGCGCAGCTCGAGCGAATCTGCAAGATCGAAGCTGTTCAGCAAGATGTAAATCTCATCATCAGAAAGAGGAATGATTTCCTGCCGCGACTGTTTGACCAGGCGTAATTTACGCGAACAATCTCCTATCTGTTCCGCATCGATAAGATAATTATAGAACGCCTTAACCGCGCGCATTTTAGTATTGATCGAGGTCGATTTAATACCAGTATCAGCAAGATAGAGGATATAGTCCTTATAGTGAGATATATCAAGCTCCTCTACTGTATTGACAGAAATCCAGTCAAGAAACTCCGTAAGGAAGTAGCTGTAATACTCAATCGTCGCAGGTGAGTTATTTTTAACGCGCTGCTCAAACATGAACAGCGAAAAAGCTTCAGACAAGAGCATTTACAGTATCCTCAAAGAAATCGGAATACCAGTCAAGATCATCGTTGACTTCGGCGGTCAACAGCTCCGGAGGATAATCGTCATACCGAAGCTGCTGAACAACCTTATCCTTAGTCTTGAACGGCTGCCATGACAGACCGTTTACAGTATGATACCGCTTATACTCTTTTTGCAAAGTTAAAAGCAGAGAAGCCTCCGTCTGATCGGATGTGTATATCCACGGGTCAAGACCGAGCTTCTTGACATAATTGTAACCATCATCCTTATATTTAGTCGGATCGGTACGCTTATCGCGCTGATGTTGATTGACGAAAGAAAAATAATCGGCTGCGAGCTGCTTATGCCGCAATGACGGCTCGTCAGAAGCGTGCTTCCGCAGGATAGACAAAAACACCCTCGGACCCACAACGCGAATGTAATTAACCAGCGTAGGAGCAATACGATCGAGCCAATTTGAAACGCCTGCGAAAGTCGACGGCTTGAAACGCGGTATCGTAAGCGACTGCTTCTCAGCAGTACCGAGGAACTCCGCCCACCAGCGTTTTGCGGAACAGCGCGAACGGTTGATATCATCACGGTTGATAAAACAGAGATAGTTATTGAACACCCGCGACATATACGAAGCAAAATCATCATCCGATTTATCGCAGAACGCATTGAAAACAGACATGGCTCGGCTGTCGTGGAATTCGAACTCGCAGCGCACCCATGAATTAACATCTTCGTCAACATAAATATGCTTCTTTTTCTGCTCGAGCTTCTTGTCGTAAAACTTACACGAAACAACCGAACGGCGGTGACCGAAGCGAATCGTATCACCGACTACTTCATCATTCTTATAATCCCTCGCAGGTTCAACGTATGTAGACTCGTCCAAATCGTTACGCCGTGTCAAACGACTGCGAAATTCGTGATTTTTAACGCAGTTCCGCACTTTCCGAAGCGTAACAAGGGATGTATCACCCTGCCGAACAATATCATCAACCGCATAATCGACACGGGTAACACGCGAGAATATCCCGCCGACTGAAAGAGCACGCCAAGCACAGCATACGCTACGAAACTTTATCCCCTGCTTGAGCAGGTAGTCCTGATAATACGCAAGCCCATTACCCGAGAACTCAACACAAATACCCTGACGATTAAAGTTAGCGTCAGAGGGGATTTTAATAGAGATATCATTATAGCGATAGATCGCAGCGTAGTATTTACCACGGCCTACACGACTAAATTCGGAAAATAGATCCTCGAGGTGCAGACAGCAAAGCACCTCGATCAAAAGCTTATCGACCGAATAATCATCGCGGGAAGTAAGACAAGACAGAGTAAGCCAGTCAAATTGACGGGTGACAGCCATATCATAAACCACCTTTACGAAATTTTTGAAGCAGTGCAGCCTGCTTCTTCTTATCAACGGGAACCTCGGACGGAACAGCAGGCTCCCCTGTCTGATTAGCGAGTATCTCACTATCGGGAACGAACTCCATAGAAAGCATAGTTTCAACCATCTCTTTGGTATCATAAAGACTGCGCAGCTTATCGGTCTGAATATAGCAATCCACATCAATAGCGGTAAGCGGCAGCATAGGATTCTCAAAGAACATGGTATATTCACGCGCGTCATATACACGGTTAGTAATCATGCGGCTGAACGGGTGCGCGAACCAAGCAGAGCAGACAGTTACATCAGCGGTAATCTGCCTTAATTGCTTATCCATGAACATCCAATCTTGAGTAGTGGCAAGTATCATCATATGACGG
>CAVIFG010000260.1:0-3409 GCA_963641955.1 Escherichia coli | reverse complement strand
CCCGCTGGGCGACGCACGGCGAGCCGTCCGACGTAAACTCGCACCCGCACAGCAACGGGCGCGTTACCATTGTGCACAACGGCATAATCGAAAATTACATACAGCTTAAGGAATTTCTTACCGAAAAGGGATACACGTTCATCTCGCAGACGGACACCGAGGTTGTTGCCTGCCTGCTGGATTATTATTACTCCGAGCGAAACCCGCTGAAAGCCATTGTTGAAACCGTTAAGGAGCTGGAGGGCAGCTACTCCCTCGGCATACTTTTCAAGGATTTCCCCGACAGGGTATATGCCACAAGAAAGGGCAGCCCGCTTATCGTCGGCGAGGGGGAGGGCGAAAACTTCATCGCTTCGGACATCCCCGCGTTTCTTAAATACACGAAGAACTATGTCCTGCTCGAGGACGACGAGATAATCTGCATGAGCAAGGACGGCGTGGATTTTTATGACGTGCACGGCCTGCCCGTTGAAAAGGAAGTCAGCGTTGCCGAATGGGATGTTGAGCGCGCGCAGAAGTGCGGCTTCCCGCATTTTATGATAAAGGAGATCCACGAGCAGCCCGAGGTAGTTAAAAAGACGCTGGACAGCATCGTGAAGAACGGCGTTCCCGACCTTGCGGCTTCGGGGCTGACGGATGATATGCTGCGCGGGTTCGAGCGTATCTTCGTTGTTGCGTGCGGAACCGCGATGCACGCGGGCATTGTTGCGCGCTACGCCATCGAGAAGTTGGCGCGGGTGCCCGTCACCGTGGAGGTAGCGAGCGAGTTCAGATATATGGATCCCATCGTAGGGGATAAGGATCTTGTTATCGTCGTGTCGCAGTCGGGCGAAACCGCGGACACCAAGGCGGCGCTGGAGCTTTCGAAACAGCGCGGCGCAAAGACCCTTGCCGTCGTAAACGTAAAATACAGCGCCATCGCCCGCGAAGCGGATATGTTCATCCATACCCTTGCGGGGCCGGAGATCGCCGTTGCTTCCACAAAGGCATATACGGTGCAGATAGCGGTGCTGTATCTTGTGGCGTTCAGAATGGCGTTCGCCCGCGGAAAGATATCCGAAGAGGAACTGAAGCGCCTTACCGCGCAGATATACTCCTCCCCCAAGGCAATACAGGATGTCATCGACAGAAAATCCGAGTGCCAGTTCATCGCGTCCAAGCTTGTGAATGTTGAAAACCTGTTCTTTATCGGCAGAAGCTTCGACTACGCGCTTTCGCTGGAGGGCTCGCTGAAGCTCAAGGAAATAACCTACATACATTCCGAGGCGTATGCCGCGGGCGAGCTGAAGCACGGCACGATATCGCTTATCGAGGACAAGGTGCCTGTTATCACCGTGGCTACGCAGGCGGATATCCTCGCAAAAACCATCAGCAATATGGAAGAGGTAAAGGCGCGCGGCGCGATGATAATTGCCCTCTGCCGAAAGGGTACGGAATTCAGCAGCGATACCGTCGACCTGCGCTTTGATATCGACACCGGGCTTGACGATATGCTAATACCCCTGCCGACGGTGTGTGCGCTGCAGCTTATCGCGTACTACACCTCGGTGCTGAGAGGTATCGACCCCGACAAGCCCAGAAACCTTGCAAAATCGGTAACAACGGAATAAATCACGGCCGTCCCACGCGGGGCGGCTTTTTCGGTATGGTTGGAAAGCTGAAAGGAAACGGCGGAATGAAAAAAACAAGGATCCCCGCGGCGCTGCTGCTTGCGCTGTGTATGACGGCGTGCACGGCGGGGGAGAGCGGCACGACCGAAAGCGTATTGATAATCACCTCAAAACCGCAGAGCGAAACATCCCCCGAAATTTCGGAAGAACCCCCGGATTTACCCGAGGAAACCTCCGCGGCGGAATTTGAGGAGCTCACAGAGTATAACGACCCCGAATATAACGCGGGCGAGGTAACTGTCAGCGCCGTTGCAGGCGGCGGGCAGGAGATAATTTACACCGTGGACGAGGAGAGCGCCTGCGCGTATGCTTCCGTGACATACAGCACGGATTACGTCCCGGACGAGGATCTTGCGGCGGCGGTGCTTTCCGCTTCGGCGGAGCACGGGGAGTGCTCCCTCGGCGGCGCGGGGGAGAGCTGCCCCGCCGACCTTACGCAGCCGCAGAAGCTTACGGTGGAGGATGATAAAGGTCATAAAAAGACGTACAGCGTTATCACACAGCGCACCGAGGGGCTTCTGCCGGTCGTGAGCATTAACCTTTCCGACGGCAGGACGCTTAACGATATCCCCCGCGGCGAATACATCGGCATGACGATTTCGATAGACTGCACCCATGCCCCCGAGTACTCCTCGGGGCTGACGGAAGTAAGCGGGAAGATACGCGGCCGCGGCAACTCAACATGGGGCTGGGCGAAAAAGCCGTATAAGATAAAGCTGGACAAAAAGGCTGAGGTGCTCGGGCTTGCCGCAAACAAGGACTGGATACTCATTGCAAATTACGCGGACAAATCCCTGATAAGAAACACCGTCGCGTATGATATGAGCCGCGTCATGGATTTCGACTGGACGCCCACGCAGTACCCCGTAGACCTGTTTATCAACGGTGAATACCGCGGCGTGTACGCCATCGGCGAGCACATGGAGGTCGCGAAAAGCAGGGTGAACATCACCGAGCAGTCGGAGGAAACGGAGGAATGCGGATATCTCCTTGAAGTCGGCGGAGCAGACAGCAGCGTGACCACCAACGGCGTGGATTATTTCCACACAAATTCGGATATGCTGAATTTTATTACGTTCGTTTACCCATCCCCGGAGAAGATAACGGATGAACAGCGGGAGGAGATAATCGAAGCGTTCAACGCCGCGGACGACGCCATCGTAAACGGCGGCGACATCGGCGAATATATCGACATCGACAGCTTTGTCGACTGGGTTATAATTCAGGAGCTTACCAACAACACCGACAGCGCGTTCCGCAGAAGCTGCTACTTTACAAAGGACGTCGGCGGGAAGATAAAAATGGGACCCGTATGGGATTTTGACCTTGCGTTCGGGAACTACATGGCGGACAACTCCGCCTACAACACATGGACGATAATCGGCTCGGACAGCGAGAAAGCGTTCATACGCCCGTCATGGGGTAATTACCTCATGCAGAACAAGGGATTCAGGGAGCGCATGAGGGCGCGCTGGAGCGAGGTTCGGGATGAACTCATTTCGGCGGCGATGGACAGCATCGACAACTATTCCGCGAAGATATATCCCTCGCAGGAGGAGAATTTCAAGGTGTGGGATATCTGGGACAAGCGGGTCGGGTATTCATCCGAATGGAACGCGCAGGAGAACACCTATGAACTTCAGATACAGTATCTGAAAGATTTTATAAACAAGCGCGCCGAGTGGATAGATAATAATATATAAATCTATAGGGTTTCTATTGACATTGTATGTTACAGT
>CAVIFG010000259.1:0-3411 GCA_963641955.1 Escherichia coli | reverse complement strand
GTGTGGGGGAAAACAAGAGTTTTCCCCCACAGTTTATTGCAAATTTTCTGCCGTTCAGATTTTTCGACAAACAAAACCAACAATTCTCGCTCGTTCGTTTGTGCTATAACCCTCAAAACTCCAGCGCCTCTCCCCCGCCGAGGTACATCAGCCTGTCGCCGAGTATCTCGTCCATGGTATCGAAGCCCTTGAAGCCCGTGCAGTGGCAGGCGTAAATTCTTTCCGCGCCGCTGTACTTCAGAGCCCTCGCCTGCGCCGCGACGTAATCTGCCGAGCAGTTGAGCGTTTTCGGGCTGCTGCCGCTGAAATGAAAACCGCCGATGACCGCCAGCACAGGAATACCGCTCCAGCGCCTGCTTACGGTTTCCATCATATTCATCACGCCGCAGTGAAAACACCCGCCTATCAGCACAAGACCGTCCGCCTTGCGCTTCTTCGGGAATATCACCGCGAAGCTCTCGTCGTTATACCCGAAAGGCACCGCCTTTTTCCCGTCCATAACAAAGCAGCTTCTGTCGGGGTTGAGATTTTTCTCCTCGAAATCCTCGCAGGAGGCAAGGTAAAATCCCTCGCACACCTCCGAAAAGCTGTTGAACAGGATAAGCTCGTCCGCGTATTTCTTGAAAAACGCCCTGCCCTCGCCCACGGGAGTTTTGAACAGCCCGTTCTTTCGGAAAACCTCCGTCTGCGCCGCCGCCCTGAGATATATCTCCGCGTTGGGATTGAGCCGCATAACGCTGTCTATCCCGCCGATATGCGCCGCATGGTTGTGCGTTATAACCACCGTGTCGACCTCGTCTATCGGCAGCCGCATACGCCGCGCGTTGTCCACCGCTTTTCCGGTAAGCCCCGTGTCGATGAGATAGTTTTTTCCGCCGTATTCAACAAAAAGCGACATTCCGTCCTCGTTGAACAGCTTTTCATCCACCGCCGTGTTTTCGATAAGACAAATTATTTTCAACCTTACCGCGCCTCCGTGAAATTTATTTGTCCTCGTCCTGGTGCTTTCTGACGAACTTCTTTATCGCCTCGAAGCTCTCCGCGCTTATGCAGTGCTCGATGCGGCAGGCGTCCTCCGCAGCGACCTCTTCGTTGACGCCCATGGATGTTAGCCAGCTTGTGAACAGCAGATGGCGCTCATATACCCTCTCGGCTATCTCCCTGCCCTTTTCGGTGAGGGTTATGTAGCCGTTTTTGTCCATGTTTATGCAGCCGTCCTCGCGGAGATTTTTCATTGCCACGCTGACGCTGGGCTTGGAGAATTCCATCTCCGTTGCTATGTCAACGGAGCGTACCTCGCCGTTTCTGTTGTATAGAATGAGAATGGTTTCGAGATAATTTTCCTTAGATTCAAAGATCCTGTCTTTCATTGCGTTCCGCCGCCTTTCTAAAAGCCAAAAGCTATACTATATTATTGTACCATAATTAATCGCATTAGTCAAGGGCAACTATTTTCATTTCCCGTCCATGCTGAGTATCCTCGCGATAACGCTGCCCTCATACACGATGGGATATTCCCTCAGCGAAAACAGCAGGCCGTCCGCGGGGGCGGTCACCTCCTGCTCCACCGTGCCGCTGATGGGGTCGACTATCTCCCCTATTACCGAGCCCTTGGAAAGCCACATATTGTGCTCCGCGTTGGGGATGAATATTCCCCCCGCGCCCGAATGGATGACCCTCACGGAGCCGTCCGTTGATACCATCGGGTGGGAAACATCCTCTTCCTTGCCCGACCATACCCCCAGCTCCGACATGAGCCTGAATATTCCCGAAAGAAGCTGGAAGCAGTATTCCTTTGTTATGCGCTGACCCACGCCCATTTCGATAACCAGCGTCGGCACCCCCGCGCTGTTCAGCGAATCCGCAAGAGAGCCCTCGCCGACGGCGTTGCTGTCGTGCACCCAGACAAGGTCGGTGTTTAGCATTTTCGCGTAGCGCAGCAGTTTCGAGCTGTTTTCAGGGGTTATTCTCACCTGCGGTATCTCGCGGATGAAAATATTGCTCGCGTGGATATCAATGCAGATGTCCGCGCCGCTTATGTCGTGTACAAGCTTCGCCGCTATGCTTTCCGCAATGGCGCCCGTATCCGACCCGGGGAATATCCGGTTCATATCCAGCCCCGACATCGGCACCGCCCTCGTCACCGACTCCATGCCCAGCGGGTTTATGCAGGGATATACGTCCACCGTGCCGTGCAGGCAGGACATATTCGCCGTTATGCGCTTGACCAGTTCATAGCAGACGTACTGTCCCTCCAGCTCGTCGCCGTGTATTCCCGTTACTACCGCGATACGCTTTCCGTCGCCGCCGCAGAGGTGGTTTTTCTTTATCGTCAGCTCCTCGTCTGCGGGCAGCTTTATGGTTACAATGTTCTCAATCATGTTATATACCTCGCAATTTATACAATAAGTATATCATTCCACGGATTTCAGCGACTCGACCATGCTTATTTTCTTCAGCGATTTCGTCATGATAAGGTTGACGATCAGCGAGAAAGCAACGGTGACAAGGAACGCCCACAGGAACGACGGGAAGTGTATATTCCGCCCGAACATTACCTCGTCTATCTCCGCCGTCTGTATGATGAACAGGCAGAGCACCGTTCCAAGCCCAAGCCCGACGACCGCACCCATTACGGAGAGTATTATATTCTCTCTGAACACATAGCTGGAAACCTCGCGGTCGTAGAAGCCAAGCACTTTCAGCGTTGCTATTTCGCGTATACGTTCGGTAATATTTATGTTGGTGAGGTTATAAAGCACCACGAACGCCAGCGCTCCCGCCGAAATGATAAGCACCGCGACAACAAGGTCCATTATCTTTATTGTGTCGCTGAACGTGCTGGATGTGGAGGCGTTCATCATTACGGAAAGCACCGCGTCGTTCTTCAGTATCCGCTCGCTGAACGCGTTCTGCTCGCCGCTGTCCTCGGTTATACCGTTGTCGAAGTAGATTATGTTGTATTCCGGCGAAACGCTAAAGATCTGCTCGTACTGTTCGGCGGTCATGTAGAGGTAGTTGCCGACGTAATGCTCTGTAAGACCCGATATTTCAAATGTGCGCTTTTCGCTGTCGTTTATGCGTATCTCGGCGGTTTCGCCATTTGAAACGCCCAGCAGCCTGCCCAACTTTTCCGTGGCAATTATCCCGTCGGAGAGGGTGAGCTTATCCCCCGAAACACGCTCGTGCATATCAATAAGCTGCTCGAATATCTCCGCGTCCTCCACGCAGGTGACATACGCCTGCACCGTATTACCATCGGCTGTGAGGGTATACTGCTTTATCAGCGCGCGGGTCATAACGGTGTCGGGATTGTAGTCATAAAAGTCGGAATATATGCCGTCAAGCTCTTCATCGGATATATCGGCGTCGTATGCGATATACCCGCTGTATTTATATATGGATTTATAC
>CAVIFG010000258.1:0-3430 GCA_963641955.1 Escherichia coli | reverse complement strand
TACTGATACAAGGTGTATTATGATAAAGATAAAGGGGACACACAGAAATGATATATCTTGACAACGCCGCAACGACAAAGCCGTGCGCGGAAGCGTGCGAGGCGGTGGCGTATGCAATGAGGGAGCGCTTCGGTAACGCAAGCTCCCTGCATAAAATGGGAATACTTTCGGGGCAGATATTAAGCTCCGCAAAAAGAACGCTGCTTACGGCGCTGGCGAGCAGCCCGAAGTCCTCGGGCAGGCAGCCGCTGGACGGCGACATATATTTCACCTCCGGCGCGACGGAGAGCAACAACACCGCGCTGCTCGGCGCGTGCGCGGCATACAGGCGCCTTGGAAATAAGATAGTATCCACCGCGATAGAGCATCCGTCCGTCGCGAGGGTGCTGGACAAGCTTGAAAGCGATGGCTACGAGGTCGTTCGGCTTGCGCCGAAGGATCACCCCGATTTCGAGCAGGCGCTGGCGGACTGCGTTGACGACAGGACGGTGCTGGTAAGCTGCATGGCGGTCAACAACGAAACGGGATTTACCGTGGACGTGAACAGGCTGTACAAGCTTGTAAAGCGCAAAAACGACAAGACGATAGTACATATAGACGCTGTGCAGGGATTTCTGAAAGTCCCGCTGAACGGCGATCTTATCAGCATTTCGGGGCATAAGATCCATGCCTGCAAGGGCATAGGCGCGCTTTATGTCAGAAAAGGCGTGAGATTTGCTCCACTGCTTCTCGGCGGCGGCCAGCAGAAGAACCTCCGCTCGGGCACGGAGCCTGTGGAGCTCGTCGCGGGACTTGAGGCGGCGGTGAAAGCCTACCACGGCGACCATGAGCGCTTCGCGGCGCTCAAAGCGCACCTGCTGGATAGATTATCGGCGATGGAGAACATCGGTATCAATTCCGACGAAAAATGCGTTCCGAACATAATCAATTTCAGCGTTCGCGGCGTTCGCTCGGAGATAATGCTGCACTCCCTCGAGGAGGACGAGATATACGTTTCCAGCGGCTCCGCCTGCTCAAAGGGAAAGACCAGCAGCGTCCCCGCGGCGCTCGGCGTTGCCGACAAGGACGCGGACTGCGCGGTGAGGGTGTCCCTCTGCGCGGACACAACGGAGCAGGAAATTGACGCGCTCTGCGATAAAATAGAAAAAACGATCGAAAGGGTCAGAAGATGAGTTCAGTTAAAGAAATAGTGATGGTAAAATACGGAGAGATAGCTCTCAAGGGCGAAAACAAGGGCACCTTTGAGGATATGCTCCAGAAGAATATAAAGCGCCGCCTTAAAAGGCTCGGCAGGTTTGAATATTACAGACGACAGTCCACCATATACATCACCCCGCTGGAGGATGTGGATATGGACCTTGTGGTCGAAAAGCTGAAATTCGTTTTCGGCATAGGCGCGATACAGCGCTGCGCGGTATTCCCGAAGGATTTTGAAGCCGTAGCTGCGGGTGCGGAGGATTATCTCCGCGAAGCGCTCGAGGACGCAAAGACATTCAAGGTTGAAGCGAAGCGTTCCGACAAGACGTTCCCGATGAACTCCCCGATGATACAGCAGGAGCTCGGCGGGGTAATTCTTGATAAGTTCCCGCACCTCGGCGTTGACGTCCATAACCCCGAGGTAACGGTAAGACTGGAAATACGCGACAACGGCGCGTACCTCTCTGCAAAGAGAATAATCGGCGCGGGCGGAATGCCCGTGGGAAGCAGCGGAAAGGCGCTTCTCATGCTTTCGGGAGGAATTGATTCCCCCGTTGCGGGATACATGATGGCAAAGCGCGGACTTGTGGTGGACTGCATACATTATGTAAGCCCGCCCTACACCTCCGAGCGCGCCCGTATGAAGGTCGAGAAGCTCTGCGAGGAAATGACGGACTACTGCGGCGATATAATGTTCTACTGTGTGCCTTTCACGGAGCTTCAGGAAGCGCTGCGCGACAACTGCCCCGAGGAGTATTTCACGGTGCTTATGCGCAGGCTGATGGTGAAAATTGCGAACAAGATATGCGACCGCGACGGCTACGGCGCCATCATCACGGGCGAAAGCGTGGCGCAGGTAGCGAGCCAGACATTGCAGGCGCTGTACTGCACCAACGCCGCAGCGGAGTATCCCGTATTCCGTCCCGTTATAGGAATGGACAAGATAGAGATAACCGAAATTTCCCGTAAGATAGGCACATACGAAACATCCATTCTTCCGTATGAGGACTGCTGCACGGTATTTTCGCCGAAGCACCCGCGCACCCGTCCGAAGATGGAGGACATCATCGCGGCGGAGCAGAGCTTCGACTTCGACAAGATGGTGGACGAGGCTATCGCAAAAACAGAGGTGAAGCGTTTTAAGTGCGGAGTTCAGACCGTGCTTCTCGACTGATGTATCATGGATAAGCTTGAAAAAATATACGATGATATCAATGCGCTTTCGCAGGAAATAGTGAAGCTGTTCACCGGGCGCGGGATAAGGCTCGCCACGGCGGAAAGCTGCACCGGCGGGATGATATCCGCGGCGGTGACGGCGGTTTCGGGAAGCTCGGCGGTGATAGAATTCGGGCTGTGCTCCTATTCAAACAGGATAAAGCATGAGGTGCTTGGCGTTTCGGATGATACGCTGGCGCTTCACACCGAATACAGCCGCGAATGCGCCGAAGAAATGGCGCAGGGCGCAAGGCGCGTTTCAGGTGCGGATATCGCGATGTCCACAACAGGCGTTGCGGGACCGACGGGCGGCACTGAAAATGCTCCCGTTGGGACGGTATTCATCGGGATAAGCACCGAAAACCGCACCGAAAGCAGGCGGTTTCTTTACGCGGGAAACCGCGGGGAAGTCCGCGCGGCGGCAGTGCTGGACGCACTGAGGATGCTGCTCGACGCCGCAGAGAAGAATTGACAGAGAAAGGGGAATAAATATGGCTGATCATAATAATAAAAGATCATCCTCTTCAAAGGATATAGCGCTCGATAAGCTCGGATTCGGAAGCACATCCAAGCCGGGCAAGAGCAAGAAAGAAGATAAGATAAAGGGCAGGCCGAAAAATCCTTTCGTGCGTTTTGCACAGTCGGTTTTCCCGCAGAAGGATGATACATCCGGCGAAAAGGTGCGCAAGATCGTACTTATCGTCGCGGTTATAATTTTCATCGGAACACTGGTGTTCCTCGGCTGGCAGATATGGGGCATGAACGACGGCGGGAAGATTAACGACGAGATCGCGGACATCGCGGGTTCTCCGAACGACCCCGTGGATTATGATTTTGATAATCCTCCGTTCAATACCAACGGCACGACGGGCACCGACGGCGTTACGGATGAATCCGAGGAGATAGACGTAACTCCTGTTACGAACACGCCCCTCAACATCGACTTCAACGCGCTGAAGGAAGTCAACACCGACACCCGCGGCTGGATAAAGATAACAGGCACGCCGATAAACAACGT
>CAVIFG010000257.1:0-3443 GCA_963641955.1 Escherichia coli | reverse complement strand
GTGTACTCGAGCACTCCGCCGTCGGCGATAAGCTGCTCGAACCTGTCGCGGGTCAGGAAGTGATAATGCACGCCGTCCACCTCGCCCTCGCGCGGCGCGCGGGTGGTTGCCGAAACGGAGTAGCCGACCGTGTCTGTCTTTTTGAACATCTGCTCAAGAATGGTATCTTTTCCGCAGCCTGCGGGCGCGGAAACAACAAAAAGAAGTCCCTTATTCATCATTATCCCCCTCAGAAATCTTTCCGGAAAGCGTGTCCGGCTGAAGCGCCGAAAGTACGACGTGCCCACTGTCGCAGACTATCACGGAGCGGGTCTTTCGCCCGCAGGTCGCGTCGATGGCCGTGCCGCTGTCCTTGGCGACCTGCACGATACGCTTGACAGGCGCAGCCTCGGGACTAACCACCGCGACTATCCTGTCGGCATTGACGGTATTTCCGAAACCGATGTTAACCAACCGCAAATCAAACACCCCCGAAATCACAGAAATATATAATATATTGTACCATATTTCCGCACGAAATGCAACATATATTTTCTTAATTAATGCCCGCTCGGGCTTTTTGCGATTATTTTTCGGAAATATCCGGTTTTGCCCTTGACAAACAGGAGGAAAATGTGTATAATATTAATGTTCTTGCAAAATGCAGATACGGAGAGGTATCGAAGTGGTCATAACGGGGCTGACTCGAAATCAGTTTGCGCGCAAGCGCACAGGGGTTCGAATCCCCTCCTCTCCGCCAGATTTCAATAATAAAGACCGCCTTTTGGGGCGGTCTTTATTATTGAAATGGCATCGTTTTTCATTTCGCGGACAGTCGTCCGCGATTTCGCTTCGCGAAACCTTGAAAAACGACGCGGGTGCCTTGGTTAGGCTGGGGTTTATCTTTGCTTTTACTAAGCATAAATGCGACCGCCTTTCGGGGCGGTCTTTATTATTGAAATGGCATCGTTTTTCATTTCGCGGACAGTAGTCCGCGATTTCGCTTCGCGAAACCTTGAAAAACGACGCGGGCGCCTTGGTTAGGCTGGGGTTTATCTTTGCTTTTTACTAAATATAGATGCGACCGCCTATTGGGGCGGTCTTTATTTTACTGTGTGATTTAATATTGCTTTAACCAATGCGCCTTTTTTATATGCTGTTTGACGGGTAACTCCTTAAAAATAGCTCTGACAGCATAGCGGGAACTGCGAACCCTCGGGACGGTAGCGTTCTCCACCGTCCCTTGCTATGCTTTTTATTTCATAGGAGAACAGAAAATGGAGGATACTATGAAAAACAACTCCCATAAGAAATGGAGACCTACGGCAAGGCATATAATGCAAAATGGCGCCTTTCTGAGCGCATGGCAGATGGTATCGTTGGAAAGTTCAATGACGAAAATGCGGAAAACGCTATTTCTTTCGAGGATTTTTTAAGGAAAAGTCTTGACAAAAGCATGGGAATATTGTATAATTATGATAGTAAACTAAATAAATTATTATCAACCGACCCCCGCGCAGCACATTTCGTCAGACAGAGCGCGGAATGCATCTGCATGAACCGCTGCGGCATCGACGGCAACTATGACTTTACAGACGCAGCGAAACTCGGCACAGATGTTTCGATAATCGAAATCGGAAACGCTGCCAACGCGCTTGCACAGGAAGTTCTGCGAGAGGTCGACCGTACAATAAGGAGGAAAGAATATGAGCACTATGAAGCTGGAATTTGCGGAAGACATTTACGATATCCCATACGAGGAAGACAGGAACGGTCTGCTGAACCCGAAATTCCCGAATTACGGTCGCAAGGATATGACGCCGCTGGAACGCAAAGCGGTAGATATGATGAACGAGCTCGATCCGACAGCGCTGGATATGGTGAACATGAGCGGACTGTATCTGAGAATATGGAAGGAGATCGGAACGAAAGCAGAGAGCGCGCGGGAACGCACGACACGCAGGTTGATGAAATCGACGGCGCTCGATCAGAATTACACACAGAACGCACAGCAGAGAACGGAAATAGATATAGCGGCGCAGGAAGCAGCGTGGGATTCCATACGGACGAGCGTGACGTGGCTGGCGGAGGAAGTGCGCAGCCGTAGGAAGCTGATGGAGATAAAGAATATTCGGCTGAGTATGATGACAGCGAAGAACTGACAGATGAAATTGAAGCGGTGTCCGAGGATGAGGGCGCCGTTTCTGTTTTTGACGATATTCCCGATGAACTGTCCCCTAACAGTGATTTTTGCATAAATTTACTCCGTAACGAGCTTATGCACAGCGGTTGGTCGATGAAGTTCAGAATCAATGATTTCATCTCTGAAAACGACCCCTCACGCGGCGAACTTGCAAAATTTCTGAAAGAAGAATACGGCATAGGAGGGGGGCGGGCAAAACATCTCCTGTTAAGTGGCAGAACCATAATGGCAAAGGCATTGAACTCGCGCTTGAAAATAATCAAACCATAAAATTTACATGGTCAATGGTGGCGGCTGCTGTTCGCGATATTGTGCGCGAGGGTGGATATATTACGGAAGCTGACAAGGAAACCCGCGCAAAAGCAGCAATATTTGATGCGGATCGCTTTTCGATACATCATGAATTTCCAACCTGCTTTGACAATCAGCGTATTAAATATATCCGTAAAGAACTGTCGGAATGCGGAATTGACCGCAAGATAGAGCTTAACGCAGACCTATTTGTCCCCTATGCAGCTGAATACGCCCACACAAAGATCGAAGTCGTTAATGGGTTCCGCAGCACCGATCACAGCGCCATAAACGTTAATGCTTCACGGTTCGACTTCAGCGCGGCAACTGAAGCTGCGAAAACGCTTTCCGACAAGACAGATTATATTGCATTCATCTCATCCTGCCGCAACGCCACAGCACAGCTTATTTCGGAAATAACTGATAATATCGGTCATCATCCGTCCATCGGTTTTCCCGAGGAAGAAGCTGCGGCATTTTTCTCAAGCGGTGAAGCGCTGTCTGATAAAACTGTCGCTGAAATATCAGCACAGGTTTTCGGATATCTTTACGCCATTGAACAATGGAATAAGCCGGACAAAACCAACAAGCAGAGCACAGCTGTCAAAATCAACTCTGAAAGCGAAGATGAAAATCAGCTTACATTATTTAATGACACTTCCGATCCGACGCCTGTGTACGAAAACTCGACAGACAAGGTTGATGGAAAGGTGCAGAGCTTCAAGCGGACTGTCGACGTGCGACAGTATTTTGCTTACGTTTATTGTGCGCTGCGTGAATATATCTGCCTTTGTGATGTTCTGCTTTCCGTCGGGAAGTTCTTCAACGTTTTCGATAGCCGCAAGCCTTGGTGCACGCACGTCATCGCCGAAAGCGCTGATATTCGTGCGGCTGTTAAGGTATCCGTATTTTTTTATAAACAGGTCATAATCGCTGTTCAGCTGCGCCTGAAGGTCATGCAGTTCCGCAT
>CAVIFG010000256.1:0-3478 GCA_963641955.1 Escherichia coli | reverse complement strand
AAGCCTAACAGCGGCATTCTTACTTGCAAAGCGGAGGCTAACTTTTCGGAGGGAATATTCACGCTGTACCAAAAAAATTTCCGAATTCAAAAATAACATCGTACCCGCGCCCGGAATTCCTCGCCCCGAACAAACACAAAATCCCCCGCACCGAAATGCGGGGGATAATTTATATCCGATATCAGATAAGGTCGGCGATGTCAATGTTCTCTCCGGTAAGGCCAACATAAGCGCCCTGCTTTGCCTCGTCGCTGTCCGCATGAGCAAGCAGCCACTTGTTGCACGCCCACAGCACCTTGTCCTCGCAGTAAATCGGGCTGATGGCAGGCTTGGGGCCGTTTGTTCCCTTGGGAAGAGCGATAACTACCTTGAACCAGCCGCCCTTTACCGCGTTGCAGGGAGCGTAGTGCAGTGTTGTCGCATATACCTCGACAACATCCCCCGCCTTAGCCTTGAACGCCATTACCTTGGAGGTGTCAAGCTTGCCCTCAACGATATCATCCTCCTTTGCAACCAGCAGGATGAAATCATTCAGGCCGATGTTGAACTCGCTGTCGCGGTGATATTCAAGGCAGTTGAGCTTTGTGTTATGACCGTTGCACCAGCCGAGCTGAATCGGCATTCCGCCGTAGGCGTTGTTCTGAAGCAGTCCGAAAAGCGGCGTAGCCTCCAGCGCAGCTTCTGTGGGAACGTATCCAACACCCTCGGGCAGCGGAGTGCCCTCCAGCGCCTTCAGCAGCGCGGAAACGTCGTAGCCTGTGTGTACCTTGCCGTATGCGGCAAATTCCTTGTCGTTGACAGAATAGATCTTCATTGTCGTTTCTCCTTGTTTCCTTTTATGTCGGTTTTGCCCGTTTATTGTCAGTTTTCCTCAAGCTTCTTGAGCGCCTTTATTTCGTCGCGGTTCACCCTTATCTGACCATCCTTGATAAGCTTTACGTCATTCTTGCTTACGGACATCGGAACATCGGGCTTTTTGTCGAGCTTTACTTTCAGCATTCCCGTCAGCAGGTTGACTTCGTCAACAACGCCCCTGCCCTCTGCGGTTTCGACATAAGCGCCCACCTTGGGCGTGGTGCGCAGGAATTCCTCGTAGCAGTCCTGCTCGTATTTAAGGCAGCACATAAGCCTGCCGCAGGTGCCCGAAATTTTCGTGGGGTTTAGCGACAGCGACTGTTCCTTTGCCATCTTTATTGACACCGGCTGGAACTCCCCGAGGAAGCTGGAGCAGCAGAACGGTCTGCCGCATATGCCCAGTCCGCCGAGCATCTTCGCTTCGTCGCGCACGCCTATCTGGCGCAGCTCTATCCTCGTGCGGTATACCGACGCGAGATCCTTTACCAGCTCGCGGAAATCCACGCGGCCGTCGGATGTGAAATAGAACAGTATCTTGCTGCCGTCAAATGTGCAGTCAACGTCGATGGGCTTCATATCAAGCTTGTGCTGCGCGATCTTGGCGGAGAACACTTCCATGATCTCCTTTTCCTTTTTCTCGTTCAGGACAAGCTGCTTTTCGTCGTTTTCGTCCGCCTTGCGGATTATGCTTTTCAGCGGGGAAACCAGCGCGCTTTCGGGATAGGTTCTGTTGGTGAGGACGATCTCGCCGCACTCAACGCCGCGGGCGGTTTCGACTATCGCCTTTTCGCCCTGCTTGAACTGAACGCCGTTCGGCGAGAAATAGTATACCTTTCCCACGTCCTTAAAGCGTATGCCGATTATCTCCACGCGGGCGCCGTTATCCTCGCGGGGGGCAGGCTCCGCAGCGGCGTTTTCTGCCGCGGGGCGAGGCTGCTTCTGCTGACTCTGCGGGTTGGCGCGGCGCTCATGATTTTTATTGGGTCTGTCGCGGCGGGGCGGGCGGGGGGATCTTTCCTGCCTGTCCTGCTGCGGCTTTTCCTGCGCGTTGTTTTCCGCAGGCTTTTTGGGAGCGATCTTCTCGGTGAAGTAATCGCTGTTGTTGTTTATATCCATTATTCTCCTTAATCCGTTTACATCATCAGTGATGTGAGATATGCCGTGGTGAGAGCAAGGTTGAGGTTCAGAATGCTCTTCGAATTGACAAAGAAAACCGCGTCGGTCATTTCAAGGATACGCTCCTCCGAATATGCCGCGGCTATCCCCGCCGATTCCTTCTTCCCGAAATACACGGCGTTACCGCCGCATTTTATAACCATCGCGTCGCGCAGCACCTTTGTGAGATACTCAAGCACGGCGGCATATTCCGCCCTGCCGCTCTGCTCCGTAAGCGCCGCCGCGAACGAGAATTTATCCCGCCGCGCGACCGCCGCCGCCGCACGGCAGGCAGTGTCGATGAGCTTCTTCTCCTCGCCGCCGTCGATAACGGCGCGGCATTTTCCGATGTTCCCCGAAAAGGTGTCGGAAAGCTCCGCGGCGGTTTTCGCGTCCGTGCCGCTCTCACGCAGGCACTCGGCGCATTCCTCCGTGGAGGGGGGCGAAAGCTGATACTCCGTCACGCGGGAAAGTATCGTTTCGAGCATATTATTGACGTTTTCGCAGGTAAAAATGAACCGCAGATACGGCGCAGGCTCTTCTATAAGCTTCAGCATCGTATTCTGAAGTATCGGCGAAAGATCGTCGCAGTCCTCGATGATATATATTTTCAGCCCGCCGTTATTCGGGGCGATGACCGAGTCGTTGATGAAATTATCGTCGAACGGCTCCTTGGCATATTTTCCGCCGCATTTCTGCTTTACGAAGATAACGTCGGGGTGGCTGTCGCTGTCGATAAGGCGGCAGTTGTGGCAGCTTTCGCAGGGCGGCGCGCCGCACATCATAAGCTTTGCGATGTACCTTGCCATAACCTTTTTGCCCGCGCCCTGCTCCCCGTGGATAAGCACGGCATGAGAAAGGCGCCCGTGCGCGGCAGCGCTGTCCAGCCGCTTTTTAAGGCTTTCTTTACCGTAAAGGCGCATTATACCTTCTCGAATCTTTCGATATTGGTGACGAAAATAGTCGCGCCGCCGACGGAGACCTCAACAGGAAAGCTTGTGTAGCTGCCCACGCCGTAGCTTGCAGAGTTGGGCACGAACTGCTTTCTCTTGTGAGAATGCTTCTTGATTATGTCGATTATCTCGTCTACCTTGTCGTCCTCGGAGCAGACCATGAACGTGGTGTTTCCCGCCATGAGAAATCCGCCGGAAGAAGCGAGCTTTGTCGCCTGAAATCCGTTTTTGGTGAGGGATGACTGAACAGCGTGGCTGTCGTCGTTGTTTACGATGGCATATATGAGTTTCATATAATTATCCTCCTTTGAGGCTGTTTTTTTACACCTTATATTATACAGCATAATCGCCCAAAATGCAAGTAATTTGAAGCAATTTATGCGCGGCGAAAAAGCGCGTATTATTAAGGAGAATATACGATAAAACAAAATATCCGCGCCCCTCCGCAAAAGGGCACGGATTATTATATCATATCCGCAAGGATATGATATAATTTGCCGATATGCACGGAGTTC
>CAVIFG010000255.1:0-3538 GCA_963641955.1 Escherichia coli | reverse complement strand
CAGTGGAATTGCCTACATATACAAATCCTTCCTTGATGATACTCCTATCGGAACAATTGATAAAAGCGGTTTAATATCTAATGGTTGGAGTATTGGCCTTGTGAAAGGTACAGAGGAGTTTGAAATAAACATATATTCTGACACAAATATAACTCCCCCTATAAATTTTACGGTACAATACAATATAATGGGCAAGTATCAGTTTTCTTCAAGCAAAGGAGTCGAATTATTTTACAACAACACTGGGGATTTGCAAATTGAATTTAATTGCAACTATATTCCATTTGACTTACGAGAATCTGATGCAATAGACGTGTGTAACATTTATAAAGCGTAAACCAAAAAACTTGTGAAAGGACATATTAATGAACAGGTATTGTATCTACTTGCGAAAATCCCGTGCTGACCTTGAAGCCGAAGCCCATGGGGAGGGCGAAACCCTGTCCCGCCATAAAACTGCCCTGTTGGAACTCGCCCGTCGTATGGGCATTGCAATAAGTGCAACATACGAAGAGATAGTTTCCGGAGAAACAATTGCCGCTCGTCCTCAAATGCAGCGGCTTCTTTCGGAGGTCGGCGCCGGTGAATGGGACGGCGTGCTTGTCATGGAAATTGAGCGTCTTGCCCGTGGTGATACCATGGATCAAGGACTTGTCGCCCAGACATTTAAGTATTCGGGCACCAAGATCATCACGCCGCTCAAAACCTACGATCCGCAAAACGAATTTGACGAAGAATACTTTGAATTCGGTCTTTTCATGGCGCGGCGCGAATTTACCACGACCAACCGCCGCCTTGTCCGCGGAAGAGAAGCCTCTGCGAAAGAGGGTAAGTATGTCGGCAGCGTACCGCCCTACGGATACCGCAAGGTCAAGATTCCGAACGACAAGGGCTTTACCTTAGAGATCCTAGAAGAACAGGCAAAGGTTGTCCGCATGATTTTTGAGTGGTATGCAAACGGAGCGGAAATCAACGGACAAAATAAACGTCTCGGCCCCCGAGCTATTGCCGTGCGCCTAAACGAGTTGGGCATTAAATCAGTTGCCGGAAAAGATTACTGGACAATTTACGGTGTGAAGAATATACTCCTTAATCCGGTGTATATCGGAAAGATTCGATGGGGATACCGAAAAGTCAAAAAAACAGTCACCCCAGAAGGCGTGAAGAAGAAATCAAGGGAGTTCGCACAAGACGGTGACTATATTGTTGTTGATGGACTCCACGAACCGATACTGTCCGAAGAGTTGTTTTACAAGGTCCAGAACCTTATATCCGCCAACCCACCCACTCCTATCAAGATGCAAAAAAGAAACGTCAATCCGTTTGCCGGACTGATTTACTGTGCCAAGTGCGGGCGTGCAATAATATTTAGATCAGCAAGCGGACGGCAGGAAAGTGCATATCTCGGCTGTAATACTGCCGGATGCAAGAATATCTCATCCAAGTTCCCGCTTGTCGAACAAAGGTTAAAGGATATCCTTAACAGCTGGGTGGGTGATTACAGTGTGGATAAAGCACAAGTTGAAAATGAAACTAATCTGAATATCCAACTTACCAATGCAATAGAATTTGCTGAAAAAGAAATTGAAACCCTGCAAGGTCAGCTCGACAATGTGTACAGCTTTTTTGAACGTGGCACATACAATGAGAAGATATTTAAGCAACGTTCCGCGGCTATCGAACAGCAAATTACAGAAATCAACGAAAAAGTCGAACGGCTGAAAGCCGAACGCGAACAGGTTGCTGAAAGACAAAAAGTCCAAGCGGAATTTGTCCCCTCTGTACAGCGCCTGCTTGAAGTTTACGATACTCTTGAGCCTGTTGACAAAAACAATTGGCTCAAGCAGATAATCGAGCGCATGGTGTATGAAAAGAACGCCAGCGGAGCCTATAGTAACATAGACCCCGATTGCTTTACACTCGGCGTATTACCGCGCTTGCCGAGAAAAGGCAATTAATTTTATAGATATGTGTGTTATCATTATGGGTCACACTCATATGTCATGATTATGACATAATCTGCTATTTCTCCCTGCGCGCGGTAATCATGGGATTCATACAGCAGACCCTGCTGGTCGGCGGAGGTTTTCGGCGCAAGGGAAACCGCAAGGATGTATCCCCGCTCATGCAGCCTGTCGGCTAGGGTGCGCAGGAAATCGTTGTAGCTCTCGCGGTCCTCGGGGGCGATATATTCCATATCCATGTTCAGCCCGTAATAACCCTTGCTCTCCATCTCAAACAGGATGGAGTCAATAAGCCGCGCCCGTGCGCTTTCGTCCGCAAGTATCTGCGAGAGCGTTTCGGTGGAGAACGTCCCGTCGAATATATTCGTGACCACCATCAGCGGCATGACCGCGGAGCGCGCCGAGCGGTATATCAAATCGCTTGCGTCCGGCGGGAGAAGCTCCCCCTGCGACGTTATGGTATAGCTGAACGGGCTCATGAACGTCAGAAACGGCAGCACGCAGTTCAGCGCATTCGCGTTTATGTTCGGATACGCAAAACCGTTCACAACAATGGGTCGGCGGTTTATTTCCTCCGCTATCGGAATGATTATCGTGTCCCCTGCCCGAAGCGCGATAGGATTAAGGTCGGGATTTGCCCGCACCAGATCCTCCAGCGGCACGCCGTATTCCTGCGAAAGCGAATAGAGCGTCTGCCCCTCGCGGAGTATGTATCGAACGGCGTTGGTCATTATAAGCAGGCTCTGCCCCGGGACAAGATTGCGCATATTGGTAAGGCTGTTGTCGGCGGCGATCCTGTTTGCGGGCACGCCGAACCGCGACGCGATGCCTGCCAGCGTATCGCCGCTTTTTACGGTATAGATCAGCATAGCTTCCTCCTTCAGAATGATAGTTCTTTACGTGCGCCGAGAATGTGTATCCCCTCGGCTTCGGCGTAGCCGTAGGACGAAAGGCGGCGGTTCCTTGCGTCGTCGGAATGGGCGCAGATAAATATGTCGTCGGGGGTGTACGGCGGGAATATCGCCGAGATGATAAGGCTGTGATATAATCTTCCGTCGCTGTCCGCAAGCTGGATAACATCCCCCGCGGACAAATCCGAAAGCTCCGCGGTTTCGCCGTACACCCCCGCGCCGTCGTTGCTTAGCAGGAATTCCCGCAGGAACACCACCCCCGTCCACGACGGCGAGCGGTCGTCCGTGCTGATATAATACCACCCGTCCGTCTGCGAGTAGTTCATTACACCGCACCCCGCATAAAGGCACTGCGAAATGAAATTCGTGCAGTCGCCGCCGATGTCGGTGAAATCATAGAACCGCGGGTTCCGCGCGAACGCCCATTTCAGCGCGTAACTCACCGCAGCACGCCTGTTGTATCCCACCTCTGCGAGCATACTCTCCCCTCCCTTTATCCGCATTGTATGCCGCGGCGAAGTTTTTGGTTACATCGGCGGGATTTTGTTGACAACGGCGCTTTAATATGGTATAATATTTTCTGAAAGAACAGCAAAACTGTTCAGTAAAAAACGGAGGAAATTATTATGTATATCACCTGCTTAGACCTTGAGGGCGTACTTG
>CAVIFG010000254.1:0-3582 GCA_963641955.1 Escherichia coli | reverse complement strand
AAGCGCTAAAGGGGTGTGGGGGAAAACAAGAGTTTTCCCCCACAGTTTCTTTAAAATTATATGCCGTTTTTATTTGTAATCGCTTTGTAACCTTTGTAACCGCTTTGTAATAATTTTACGGAATATATTTTGCATTGAAATCATGGCGAACGCATGGTATAATATAAACGTTCCGAAGAACAAATAACACAAAGGAGGATACATAGAATGTGCAATTTCACTAACATTTGCGAGCTCTTCAAGTGGCTCTGCGGCTTCAACTTCGGCTGCTAATGCAATGACTTCAACGTAACATGACATAATAGAAACGCGCTGCTTTTTTGGCAGCGCGTTTTCCTTTTTAAACTACAACACAAAACAGTATTGACATCCCATTATTTTCGTGTTATGATATAAATGTAAAATGAAATTCAACTCAATTCATAAACCGTTTCAGCTATAACATGGAGGTTATTTATGAAAAAGATATACAGCCTGCTCATCGCCGCGTTCCTTATGACGTTCGCGGGATGCTCTGCGGTCACTCCTTCGTCATCCGACGAAAGCAAGGAAAGCACGTCCGAAAGCACCGTGATATCCTCTGGGGAATCCAAAAGCACCGCCGCCGCATCCAATGAACTCCCCGCGGGAACCGTCCCTGCCCCGCCAATTTTCATGCACAACGGCGTCCAATACGAGGTCGACACCCCCACTCCTACGAGCATATTCTATATGCGCAATGACGGGCAGAACGCGGATATTTTCACCGGGGAAGCGATAGACAGCGCGCAGGATAAATGCATAAGCTCCGAAATAAACCTTGTCGGCACGCTCGAAAAATGCACGGGGGATGTCCCCGCGAACGAGCTTGAGAGCACCGCGTATGCGGGTTATCAGCTTTACGACGACGGCGAAACGGTCGCCATTCTGATAGATGATTTTGACTTTGTCTGCTCCGAACTGCGCTACGTCAACATGAACTCCCTGTCGCATGACGAATACACGCTCGACGGCGTGAGGTGCCTGTTTACCTGCTCGCCGCTGTCCTGAGCATTAATTAATAAAACAAAACTGCGCTGCCTGAAAGCAGCGCAGTCATCATTTTAAATCAAAATCACTTTTCGATAAGGTCGCCGTAAACAACGCCCAGACCTACCGTGCTCATGTAAACTCTGCCGTAAACATTGAAGTCGCCGTAGACGAACGCGCCGTTGCCGGTGCCGCCGAACTGATGGTTTTCATCGTTTATGCGGCTCCATGTCTTGCCTTCGTCCGTGGACCAGTAAAGCCCGAGCGGATCGTCCTTCGTGGGCTGACCCCAAATGTAGATCGCGCAGGGATCGTCGTCGTTCTTTCCGCGGCCAAGACCTACGACCTGGCAGTTGGAAACGCCCTCGACCCTTGTGAATGTCTGTCCGTGGTCGGTGGATACCTGAAGTCCCATTGCAGGGAAGTATATCTTGCCCTCCACCCCGGGAACAACGATGGGTCTTGCGTCGCTGAATATCGTGAGGTCGTTGTTCGCGGTGAATGTCTTTCCTCGGTCGGAGCTGTAGTAGAACGAGCTGGAGCTTGCCGCGTAAACATACTCGGGATTAACAGGGTCTGCGGTTATGCGCTTTGCGTTGAGCGCGCCCTCGCTCTGATTCCATGTTGCGCCCTTGTCGTCGCTCCAGAATACGAACGCGCCGTTGCTGGGCGTCCAGTAGAACGTCTTGCCGTCGGCGGAAACCGCAACGGAGCCGCCGTAGGATTTAAGGTCGCCGACGGGGGAATTTTCTACCTTCGTCCATGTCGCGCCCCTGTCCTCGGTGTACCAGAAGCCGTTGTTGCTCTTGTCGCCGCCGCACTTTACCCATACGTCGGTGTTATCCGCCGCAACTGCGATGCCCGTCATGGAGCCTGCGGTGGTGTTGTGAACGTTTCCGTATTCCGCCGCGTCTGCCTGCGCAAAGCCGTCGTAGTCGGCGACTGCGGTGACAAGCTCGCCGCCGGGGATGCTTACCAGTTCGTAGGGAACGGTTTCCTCAAGCCCCTTCGCGAAGAAATAGAACTCGGGGGAGTCGTCCCAGATGTTGTCGCAGGTGAAAATGCCGTTGCCCGATACTACCATGACCTTGTTGGTGTTGTTCGGGTCGATGCACATGGAGCTGCACCAGTGCATGGATGTTGTAGAGAGCCATTCAACGCCACCGTCGGTGAGCTTCATGTCGTTGTTGAGCAGCTTCCAGTTCTGTCCGCCGTCGGTGGTAACATAGAATTCATCGCCCCATGCGCCGTTCGGCTGGGGAACATACACGTTTTCGGAGCAGGCAACCATCCTGTCGGGGTTTTCGGGGTCGATTACAACATCGCCGAAGCCTTCCTTGGCGGGGGAGATGTCCGTCATGGTGTCCGTCGCGATGTCCAGCACCTTGATCCCGCCCGCGCCGCGGGAGCTGTTCCACGGACCCTCCGCGTCGGCGTAGGTTATAATGATCTTGCCCGCGCCGTTGTATTTCATGCGCTGAACCATCGCGCCCTTGGGAGCGTCCTCGACGGGAGCCCATGTCGCGCCGCCGTCGGTGGATTTGTAGAGGTTGTAGTCTTTTTTGCGGGAAAGCGCCGCGTATATTGTCGTGCAGCCGTTCTCGTCGCCGGACTCGGGGTCGATAAGAATGCTGCAAATTCCGTTGGAGTTGGATGTAACGGTCTTTGTGCCGAGGTCAAGCGCGGTGAAAGTAAGGCCGCCGTCGGTGGATTTGATAAGGCCGCCGGTGCTCATGCCGCCAGCGTAGATTATGTTGCTGTTTTTCGGGTCGACTGCAAGGCGCTCGCCGTTTCCTCTGCCCATGCCGTTGCCGTCGTCCTTGATAAGCTCGGTGAGCTCGGTGCGGGTGTAGGTGTTTCCGTAGTCATTCGAGATGAACAGCGCAGTCCTGCCGCCGCTGAAATAGCTTGTGCCCGCCAGCAGGAACACCTTGTTGGGCTCGCTTTCCGAGAAAGCAAGCGCCGCGATGCCGAGGAAACCTCTGTCCTCCTCGCTTATGCCGTAGGAGATGGATTCCCATTTTTCCGTGTCCTTGTTGTAGCGGTAAGCGCCGCCGACGTCGGTGCGGGCATAGTACAGCCCCTCTTCCTTGGTGGCGAATACTCCCGAAACAAATCCGCCGCCGCCCATTGCGACCTGGCCGAATTTCCAGCCGTTTTCGGATATTGTGGAGTTGACCGTGCCGGTCACCGAAGATGTATCTGTGTTATTGTCCGGGGTATCGGCGTTGCTGCTGTCCGCGCCGTTGTTGCAGCCCGTGAGGCTCAGAGCCGTCGCAGCGGCAAGTACAAAGCTCATAAGTCTTTTATGTTTCATTTTTTCTCCTTGATGTAATTGATGCGTGTAATCCGTTACACAAGTAATATTATACAACATTTCTCAACGGAATGCAATACTTTTTTGCAAAAAGAAAAGATTATAATGAATTCCGAGAAAATAGAACAAGCGGCGAGCCTTAAAAGTGCGCCGTCACAGACTGTCGAAAAAATCTAAACGGCAGATAGTTTAAAGAAACTGTGGGGGAAAACTCTTACGTTTTCGGAACAAACGTTCCGTTTGTACCTCCCACACCC